>NZ_JBFAXR010000017.1:0-85397 GCF_040680895.1 Streptomyces sp. NPDC051940
CAGGGACGCGATGTCCCTGACCGTGTCGCGGCCCGCGCCCGCGCGGGGCGGGTCCAGGACGTACGGCACCGCCCCGGCCCGTACCCGAGGAGCCAGCCATGCCCGTACCGCCGGTCGCCGACTCGTGGGCACGCGTCGAGACCTGGCTCGCCGCGCGCGGACAGCTGCACCAGCTCGCCGCGCCCGCGACCGCCGGACAGCTGGCCGAGCTGAGCCGGCTGCTCGGTCTGCCGCTGCCCGCCGAGCTGGCCGCCTCGCTGGGCCGCCACGACGGAGGCGGCGCGTTCTGCCTGCCGCCCGTCCATACGCCGCTCGGCGCGGAGGGCGTCGCCGAGATGTGGCGGATCAAGACCTCGGTCTGGTCGCGGTCCCCGTCGAAGGCGTTCCGGCCCTGGTACGTGCCCTTCGCGGCCGACGGCTCCGGCGGCTGCCTCTACGTCGACACCCGGCGGGGTGCCGCGGCACGGATCGGCCAGCACGACCGGGAGGGCGAGGCGCCCCATCCCACCGCCCACCCCATGTGGGACTCGCCCGCCTCCCTCCTCCACCATGCGGCGAAGGCCCTGGAGACGGGCGAGATCCTCGACTGCTATGTCCCGCCGGGGCCGGACAGCGACTTCCTGACCTGGGAGTACGCGGCCGACGACGAGGACTGAGGGGTCAGCGCGCGCCGGCGTCCTCGACGTTCATCGCCTCCCGGGCCGCGATGAACGCGTCCACCGCCCGGTTCACGTCCTCGGTCGAGTGCGCCGCCGACAGCTGGACCCGGATCCGGGCCTGGCCCTGGGGGACGACCGGGTACGAGAAGCCGATCACGTACACGCCGCGCTCCAGCAGCAGCTCCGCCAGCCGCGCCGCCACCGCCGCGTCGCCGATCATCACGGGGGCGATGGCGTGGTCGCCGGGGAGGATCTCGAAGCCGGCCTCGGTCATCCGCGAGCGGAACAGCTTGGTGTTCGCGGCCAGCCGCTCGCGCAGATCGCCCGCGGCCTCCAGCAGGTCCAGCACCTTCAGCGACGCCGCGGCGATCACCGGCGCGAGGCTGTTGGAGAAGAGGTACGGGCGCGAGCGCTGGCGCAGCAGGGCGACGATCTCCGCGCGGGCCGCGACGTAGCCGCCGGACGCGCCGCCGAGGGCCTTGCCCAGCGTGCCGGTGATGATGTCGACCCGGTCCAGCACACCGTGCAGCTCCGGCGTGCCGCGTCCGCCGGGGCCGACGAAGCCGACCGCGTGCGAGTCGTCGACCATGACCATCGCGTCGTACCGCTCCGCCAGATCGCAGATCTCGCCCAGCGGCGCGACGTAGCCGTCCATGGAGAACACACCGTCGGTGACGATCAGCTTGCGCCGCGCCCCGCCCTCCACGGCCGCCTTCAGCTGCGCCTCCAGGTCCGCCATGTCGCGGTTGGCGTAGCGGAACCGGCGGGCCTTCGACAGCCGGATGCCGTCGATGATCGAGGCGTGGTTGAGGGCGTCGGAGATCACCGCGTCCTCGGCGCCGAGCAGGGTCTCGAAGACGCCGCCGTTGGCGTCGAAGCAGGAGGAGTACAGGATCGTGTCCTCCTGGCCGAGGAACGCCGACAGCCGGCCCTCCAGCTCCTTGTGCACCTCCTGCGTGCCGCAGATGAAGCGCACGGAGGCCATGCCGTAGCCCCAGCGGTCCAGCGCCTCGCGGGCGGCGGCGACGACGTCCGGGTGGTCGGCGAGGCCGAGGTAGTTGTTGGCGCAGAAGTTCAGCACCTCGCCGGGGCGGCCGCCCGCGGAGACATGCACGGACGCGGACTGCGGGGTGTCGATGACGCGCTCGGGCTTGTGCAGCCCGGCCGCGGTGATCTCGTCGAGGGTGGCCTGGAGCTGGGGGCGTACGGAGTCGAACATGTCGGGTCCTTGCCGGCTAGGGGAGGCGGAGGGTGCGGTCGCTGGGGATCGGACGGTCCGGTGGCGGGGCGTCCGGTCCCGGTCGGGCGGGTCAGGCGGTCCAGTCGAGGATGATCTTGCCGCTGCGGCCGCTCGCCGCGTCGTCGAAGGCGGCCTCGAAGTCGGTGTACGCGTACCGCCCGGTGATCACCGGCGACAGGTCGAGGCCGCCCTCGATCAGCACCGACATGGCGTACCAGGTCTCGAACATCTCCCGGCCGTAGATGCCCTTGATGGTGATCATCGAGGTGACGATCCGGGCCCAGTCGACCGCGAACTCCTCGGCCGGCAGCCCCAGCATCGCGATCTTGCCGCCGTGGGTCATGTTCGCGAGCATGTCGCGCATCGCGATCGGGTTGCCGGACATCTCCAGGCCCACGTCGAAGCCCTCACGCAGCCCCAGCGTGCGCTGGCCCTGGGCGATGGAGGTCTCGGCGACGTTCAGCGCCAGGCTGACGCCGATCTTGCGGGCGAGGGCGAGGCGCTCCTCGCTGACATCGGTGATCACGACGTTGCGCGCACCGGCGTGCCGGGCGACGGCGGCGGCCATCAGGCCGATCGGGCCGGCGCCGGTGATCAGCACGTCCTCGCCGACGAGCGGGAAGGACAGCGCGGTGTGCACGGCGTTGCCGAACGGGTCGAAGATCGCGGCGACGTCCAGGTCCACGGGCACCCGGTGCACCCACACGTTGGACGCGGGCAGCGCCACGTACTCGGCGAACGCGCCGTCACGTCCGACGCCGAGGCCGACGGTGGCGCGGCACAGGTGGCGGCGGCCGGCGAGGCAGTTGCGGCACTTGCCGCACACGAGGTGCCCCTCGCCGCTGACGCGGTCGCCGACGGCGATGTCGGAGACGGCGGCGCCGGTCGCGACGACCTCGCCGGCGAACTCGTGCCCGACGACCAGCGGCGTCTTGATGGTCGACTGGGCCCAGCCGTCCCACTTGCGGATGTGCAGATCGGTGCCGCAGATACCGGTGCGCAGCACCTTGATGAGCACGTCACCGGGCCCGATCTCGGGTTCCGGCACGTCCGTCAGCCACAGTCCTGGCTCCGCCTCGGCCTTGACCAGCGCCTTCACCGTATGGGCTCCTGTCGTTCGGTTGTCCGCGCCGTCGTCCGCGCGCGTGTTCCTCTCCGAGGAAAACACGATAAAACGGGCAAGTCGCGTAAGGGTGGGGTGTGGCCCTCGCACGGGGGCCGCCACAGGAGAATCTGCCGCAGATCGGGGCGCGGGGCCATCGAGGTTTTCTTAAGGGCGCCCCCAGGTCTGCTTCACGGCGCGGGGGGTGCCGCTGCCTGGTCCTGCGCCGGCTGGACGAAGCGCAGTACGCCCCACATCCCGCGTTCGGCCGTCTCCCGGTCCAGGTCGGCGTCCGCGCGGCAGGCGTCGAGCTCCTTGTGTACGCGGTCCGCGTCGATGCCCGTGCCGATCAGCACCAGCCGCGTCTGTGGCCGCTCGTCCGCGGCCCAGGGCGCGGGTGTGAAGCGCAGGAAGGAGCCGACGGTGTGCAGCCCGAACTTCCGTTCGTCGCCCGGTGCGGCGAAGTGCACGTGGCCCTTGACGCGGTACAGGCCCTCGGGGCGGCGGTCGAGGAAGGCCATCAGCCGGCGCGGGTCGAGGGGTTCGTGCGAGGTGAACGCCACGCTGTCGTACCGGGCGTGGGCGTGGTCGGCGTGGTCGTCCTCCTCCTCGCGCAGGATGTCCGCGAAGGACAGCTGCCGCGTGGCGGTGTCCCGCCGGGGCCGCGGGTCGAAGAGCAGCGCCGGGTCGACCCGGCCGTACGCCGTCTCCACGACGGCGGTGCCCGGGCTGAGCGCCGCCACTGTCTCGCGGAGTCGGTCCAGGGCCGTGCGCCCGACGCGGTCCGCCTTGTTGAGGACGACGAGGTCGGCCACGCCCAGATGCCGGTCGATCTCCGGATGCCGCTCACGGGTGGCGTCGAACTCCGCGGCGTCGACCACCTCGACGAGCCCGCCGTACACCAGCCGCGGATTCTCCCCGGCCAGCACCATGCGTACCAGCTCCACGGGCTCGGCCAGCCCGCTGGCCTCGACGACGATCACGTCGATCCGCCCGGTCGCCGCGAGCCGGTCCAGACACGCCTCCAGCTCGCTCGCGTCGACCGCGCAGCACAGGCAGCCGTTGCCGAGGGAGACCATCGCGTCGACCTGCCCGGCGACGGCCATGGCGTCGATCTCGATACTCCCGAAGTCGTTGACGACGGCCCCGATCCGGGTACCGCCCCCGGCGCGCAGCAGCCGGTTCAGCAACGTGGTCTTGCCGGACCCCAGGAAGCCGGTGAGCAGGATGACGGGAATCGGGACGGCGGCCAAGGGGATCTCTCCGCGAAACGGATCAGTCATACGGTCCAACACCGCCCAAGCCTAAGCGCCCCCACCGACACGCGGCCCACCCAACCGCCCCGCCCCCGCGGGGTCTCGGGGCGGAGCCCCGTCGCGCAGTGCGACGGGAGGCGGACGAGTCGCGTCGAGGGACGATCGGGTTCCGGGTTCGGGCGGATCGCTGTCACCGGCTGTGGTTGTCTGTCAACATCATGTACACGGCGGAGTTGAACGGGGGCGGTGTGGCGCAGGCGATCGAGGACTCTTGGCGGATGCGGATTCTCGGCGCGGACGGCGCACCACAGGGGTCGGGTGTCCTGGTGAGCGGCGGCCGGGTGCTCACGTGCGCCCACGTCGTACAGGCCGCGCTCGGGCTGGAGGAGGGGGAGAGCCCGCAGGGGCGGACGGTCACCGTCGACCATCCCGGATCCCGCAGTGACGACCCGTCGTACGCCGCCGTACTGCCGCAGGGCTGGGCCCCGCCGGACGGCGAGCGCGCGGACGTCGCCGTGCTGCAGCTGGATGGACGGCCGCCCGCCGACTGCGCACCGGCCCGGCTGCGCCGCTGCGGCCCCGCCCGCGGCCGCGCCGTGAAGGTCTTCGGCCAGTCCACCGCCGCCGGCCCCGGCCTGTGGGTCGAGGCCCGCCTCATCGGCGCGGGCGGGCTGAGCCCCGACTGGATCCAGCTCGGCGGCCGGGAACCCCTGGGGCCCTGGGTGCGCGGCGGGTACAGCGGGGCGGGAACCACCGATGAGAACGGCGACGTCCTAGGCATCGTTGTCGCGGCACCACGCTCGTCCGAGTCCGGCGTCGCCTGGATGATCCCGGTGGAGGCGATCGTGCGCTACTGCCCGCTGCTGGGCGACGCCGTGCCGGCCGGTCCCGGCCGCGACGCCGGCTGGCCGCGCGGCGCCGACCGCGAGCTGACCACCGCCCTGATCCGCGTGCCCAGCATGCGCGACCCGCAGCGCCGCGAGAGCGTGCTGCGGGAGACCGGCGACGAGATCCTCGCCATCGCCCAGCGCTCGACCGTGCTGATGGAGGACGTGCGGAGCATCGTCGAGACGTGCCTGCAGTACGCCGACGGCGTCGAACGGCTCGCCGCCGCGCTGCGCTGGTACGAGCGGGAGTCACTGCCGATGCGGGAGTTCGACCGGGTGGTCGCGCAGCTGCGCGCGGAGCCCGAGCCGTGAGCGGCCCGGGAGCCTCGCGCTCCGAGACGCTCTCCGAACTGGCCTCCCACATCATCCGCACGTCCACCCTCAGCCGCGGGGCGACGCTGCGGCACGCGGCCCGGATCTTCACCGAGCGGTACGGCGTCTGGCCCCTGCAGGAGACCGGGTCCCTGTTCCACGACGTCCACGCGACCCTGGACCTGTGCGACCGCTTCCCCGGCGGGCTGCGGTGCTTCCTCGACGCGCTCGGCGCCGAGCAGACCAAGAGCCTGCCCTGGGCGCGGGTCGAGGAGCTGTACCGGCTGCTGTACCCGGACAGCCTGCTCACCCCGGACGAGCGCGAGCAGCTGCTCGCCCTGCTCGACGCCCGCACCTGCACGGCGTCGCTGGCGGCCCTCGCCCTGCGCTTCGTGTCCCCGCCGCTGCCCGCGCGGGCCGGCACCGCGGCGCTGCTCGACGCGCTCGACGACGTCCTGATGCCGCCGGACGGCGTGCATCCGCTGCTCGCCTTCGTCGAGGCCGCCGCCGTACGCGAGGACCCGCTGCTGGAGGACGAGTTGCGGACGTGGAACGACCGTGTCGCGCGCCGCCTCGGCTGCCCGCGCGAGCGGCTGCTGGGCCTGCGCGCCCGCGAGTCGGCCCGCAGCGGGCGGCCGTTCGAGCCGTCGCGCCTGCTGGTGGAGATCGACGGCCGTACGCCGGTCGGGAACCGGTTCCACCTCCGCGCCAGCCTGGTGACGCCGGGGGAGGCCCTGCCGGTGCTGCTCGCCGACTGCCATGTGACGTCCAGGGCCGCCCTGGAGGCGAAGGTCGCCACGGTGCACCAGCAGGCGCTGACCCGGCTGGGTGAGCTGAGCGCCGGGCTGCGGGTGGAGTTCGTGCTGCCCCGGCCGCTGCTGTGGCTGGAGGTCGACCAGTTCGCGATCCGGCCGTCCGGGTCGGTGGCGCGCCCGATCGGCGCCGACCACACCGTGCTGGTGCGCAGCAGCGACCGGTTCCGCAACCCGCACTGGTGGCCCGCGCTGCGCCGCCGGCTGACCTGGCTGGAGTCCCACCCCGACGGGGAGTTCGACGCCCCGGCCGTGCGGTGCGTCCCGCCGGGCGGGATCCCGGCGCCGGGCGACCTGCTCAGCGAACTGCGCAACAGCGACACGCCGGTGTGCTTCGTGCTGCTCGAACCGCCGCCCTACGAGGGCGATCTGACGGCCGATCCGGTGTACGTCCTGCTGGAGGTCGGCATCCCGGCGATCATCGCCGTACGCCGCAGCGGCCGGCACGCCGACGCCCGGCCCGAGCTGTGGAACCGGCTGGGCGGACGGTTGGAGGCGCTGCCCGAGCGGGTACGAATGTTACGAGGCTCGGTCAATGGCACGAGGACGCTGGACCTGCATCGGCACATAACTCTAGTGTGGGACAGCCGAGACGGACTGGAGGGGGCGGAGCCCGTGCTGGGGCATCCGCGGACCGGGGGTGGCAATCCATGACCGGGGAGACGACCGACCTGCGCGAGGAGCGGCATCCCCGACCTCCCTCCTGGTGGGTGTTCCGTGACAACGGCGCGTACCACACGCCCGCCGACGAACTGCCCCCGCTGCCCGCGCCCCCGCCCTGGCGGCGCTTCCGGCCGGACACCGACAGCCCGCCGCTGGCCATCCCGCTGCCGGCCGACTCCGCCGACGTGGACCGCAAACTGGGCTCCCGGCGCGCGGGCACGCTCGACCACGCCGTGGTGGACGTCATCAACGCGTCCCTCCAGCTCAGACGCCCGCTGCTGGTGACCGGCCAGCCCGGCACCGGCAAGTCCAGCCTCGCCTACCAGATCGCCGCCGAACTGGGCCTGGGCCGCGTGCTGTGGTGGCCCGTGGTCAGCCGCACCACGCTGCGCGACGGGCTGTACGACTACGACGCGATCGGCCGGGTCCAGGACGCCCCTGTGGGCACCGGCCCCGGCGCGGAGCGCGGACCGCTGCCCGACGTGGGCCGCTATCTCACCCTCGGCCCGCTCGGCACCGCGCTGCTGCCCTGGCGGCGGCCCCGGGTGCTGCTGATCGACGAACTGGACAAGAGCGACGTCGATCTGCCCAACGACCTGCTGCACATCTTCGAGGAGGGCGAGTTCCGCATCCGCGAACTCGAACGGCTCGGCCAGTCCCGCAGGGAGGCGAGCGTCGGCACCGCCGACCACGGTGATCCCGTCGTGGTGCGCGACGGCAGGGTCCGCTGCTCCGAGTTCCCGGTCGTCGTGATCACCAGCAACGGCGAACGCGCGTTCCCGCCCGCGTTCCGCCGCCGCTGCCTCGAGGTCGAACTCGCCGCGCCCGACGAGGACCGCCTCGCCGCGATGATCGAGTCGCACTTCGGCCCCCGCACGGACGCCGGTACCCGGCAGCTGATCCGCTCGTTCCTGCAGGAGCGCGGCGACGGCTCGCTGGCCGCCGACCAGCTCCTCAACACCGTGCACATGCTCACCAACGGCGCCGCGGACGCCGACGAGGCGTCGTGGTCGCGGCTGCGGTCCGCCCTGTGGCGGAGCCTGGCGACGGACACCTCGCCATGACCGGCCGGACGGGAGGCCCGGCGCCGACGGCCCGCGAATGGGCGGAGGCGCTGTGGCTGGCCGACCGGGTCGGGGCGAGCGAGGCCGCGTTACGGAACGAGCTCCGGCCCTGGCCGGAGCCGCCGCCCGGGGCACAGGACTCCGCCCCCGCCGCCCCACCGGAGCCCAGCCCCGGCTCCCCGCCTGAAACGCCGCCTCCGTGGTACGACGAGCAGGCCGACGGGATCGCGCACACCGACGACGAGCCCGGTCCGTACGACGGTGAGCCTTCGGTCGCGTACGACGCCCCCGGCCTCGAGCCGCTCCCCGGGTTCGACAGCCCCGACTCCGCACCCCGCCACCCGCTCCCGTCCTCGCTCACGAGGGGCGCGGTCCCCGCCCTCTTCGACACCGACACCCGCCCCGGCATCCTGCGCGACCCGCTGCGCCTCGCCCGGGCCCTGCGCCCCTTCAACCGCCGTATCCGCACGGGCCGCAGACACGTGCTGCACGAGGAGGCGACCGCCGTCCGCTCGGCCGAGCTGGGCCGCTGGAGCCCCGTGCTGACGGATGTACCGGACCGCTGGTTCGAGGTCGCCCTCGTCGTCGAGCAGAGCGTGTCGATGTCCGTCTGGCAGGACGTGGCGGCGGACCTCGCCGAGCTGCTGCGCCGCCAGGGCGCGTTCGCCGACGTACGGGTGTGGCGGCTGACCGTACCCGGCGGGAAGTCGGCGCGGCTGCAGCCCGAGCGGGGCGGCACCGTGCGCGCCCCGAGCGAGCTGTTCCACCCCCAGGGGCGGCGACTGGTGCTGCTGCTGAGTGACTGCGTGGGCGAGTCGTGGGCTTCCGGCACCCTGCCGCGGCTCCTGCACCGGTGGGCGCGCCACGCACCCGTCGCCGTACTCCAGCCGCTGCCGAGCCGGCTCTGGGACCTGTGCGAGGCGGTGCCCCGCGACATCCGGGTGCGCGCGGTGGCGCCCGGCCTGCCCAACGCGCTGCTGTTGCAGCGGCGCAACCGCCGCTGGGAGCGCACCCCGTTCGTGCCCGTGCCCGTGCTGGAGCTGGAGCCCGCCTGGTTCGCGGGGTGGGCGCGCCTGGTCACCGGCGAGGCTGCCCGGCACAGCGATGTGGCCGCCCTGCTGGTGGGCGAGGAGGGGCTGGCCCAGGAGTGCCTGCCCCCGCTCACCCCGGACGTCCGGGCCCGCCCCGTCACCGCCGACCAGGCGGTGGGCCGCTTCCTGCGGCACGCCTCGCCCCAGGCACGCCGGTTCGCGGCCCGCCTCGCGATGGTGCCGCTGCGGCCGCAGGCGGTCGGCGCGGTGCAGCGCCTGCTGGGGCGGGCGGCCGGACCGCTGCCGTTCGCGGAGATCCTCCTCGGCGGCCTGCTGACCGTACGCACCGACACCGACACCGACACCGACACCGACGGCGACCAGCCGCCGTACGACTTCGCCGAGGGCGTCCGCGACCAGCTGCTGCGCGGGCTCGGCCGCACGGAGACCCTGCGCACCCTGCAGGAGGTCTCCGGTATCGCCGGCCGCGCCCTGGGCGCACGCCCCGGCCTCCTCGGCACGCTCCTCACGACCCCGGCGGACCTCGACGCGACCGCGCTGGCCGCCGCGGACCGCGAGCTGCTGTCGGCGGCGGCGCCCGCGCTGGCGGCGCTGGGACCGCCCTACGCGGGGGCGTTGAAGCGTGCGCGGGAGCAGGCCGTCACCCCTACGCAACCGGCGGAAAGGGGTGATCCGGGATCTCCTGGGCAGAACTCCCAGGGTTCGCCCAGCACCACCCCCGCCCCCGTCGCTCAGGCCGGGGACCCGGCCCGGAACACGGAGGAAGTGCCGATGGATCCCGCCCCTTCCCCCACCACCCAGCCGCCGGCCGGCCCGACGGGACCGAGGACACCGCCCGCGGGCATCGCGTTGCCGGGCCGGCTGCCCCGGGCCATGCCGCTGCCGCAGGCGCCCCACTTCACGGGCCGGGAGGAGGAGCTCGACGAGCTGCGGCGGATGCTGAACGCCGACGACCGGGTGGCCGTGCTGCCGTACGCCCTGTACGGCATGGGGGGCGTCGGCAAGACCCGGCTGGCCGTGGAGTACGTGCACCGCCACCACACGGAGTACGAGCGGATCTGGTGGATCGACGCCGAGCAGCCCGCCGTCATCCGCCAGCAGCTCGCCTCGCTCGTCGCGGACTTCGGGGCGGCGGCCGAGGGGCCCGGCGACCCGGTCGAGCGGGTGCTGGCCGCGATGGCCACCGGCACCCCGTTCAAACGCTGGCTGCTGGTCATGGACAACGCGGGCGCGCCCCAGGACGTCATCCCGTACATCCCCTCGCTGCTCGGCGTACCGGACGGGGCCGGACACGTTCTGGTCACCTCGCGCCACTCCGGCTGGTCCGGGCGCGTACAGGCGCTGCGCGTGGACGTGTTCACCCGCGAGGAGAGCATCGGCTTCCTGCGCGAGCGCACACCGTGGGCCACCCGGGAGGAGGCGGAGCGGCTCGCCGAGTCGCTCGGCGACCTGCCGCTGGCCCTGGAGCACTCCGCGGCGGCCCAGACCCAGTCCGGCATCCGCACGGGCGCCTATCTGGACCTGCTGGAGAACCGCCGCCGCGAGGTGCTGGCCGAACCCGCCGCCTCCGGCGTCGCACCCGTCGCGGCCACCTGGCGCACCTCCATGGAGCTGTTGCGCGAGCAGCACCCGCAGGCGCTGGAACTGCTGCGGCTGCTGGCCTTCTTCGGCCCGGAACCCATCGCCCAGTCCTTCCTGCGCGACGCCCGGCGGCTGCCGCTGCCCGACGACGTCGCCGCGGTCGTCCGCGACGAGCTGGCCCGCGGCCGGGCGATACTCGCGATCAACCAGTACTCGCTGCTGACCGTCAACCCCGGGACCGGCACCCTCCAGGTGCACCGGCTGCTCGCCGGCGTACTGCAGGACGAGCTCTCCGACGAGCGGCGCACCGAACTCAGCCACCACGTCCACCAGATCCTCGCCGCGCACGACCCCGGCGACTCGCAGCGCCCGGAGAACTGGCGCGGCTACGCCGACATCCTGCCCCACCTCGAACCCTCGGGCCTGCTGCGCTGCGGCGACGAGCACGTCCGCGACACCGCGCTGGGCATCCTCGGCTACCTGGTCGCCCGCGGCGACCTGCGCGGGACGGTCCAGCTGGCCCGGAAGATCGTCGGCGGCTGGACCGCCACGCTGGGCCCCGACCATCTGCAGACCCTGCGGGCCCGCCGGGTGCAGGCCAGCGCGCACTGGCAGCTCGCCGAGTTCGACGCCTCCCGGCGGGCCAACGAGGACATCCTGCGACGGCTGCGCGCCACCGTCGGCGACGACCACCAGCAGACCCTCACCGTGGCCGGCGCCACCGCCGCCGACCTGCGGGCCGCGGGCCGCTTCAGCGACGCGCTGGCACTCGACCGCGACGCGTACGAACGCGTGTCCCGGCTGGCCGAACCCCACCCCGCGTGGGCGCTGGCCGTCGGCCACAACTACGGCGTGAGCCTGCGCGTCAACGGCCGCTACGAGGACGCGCTCGCCATCGACGAGCGGGTCCACGAGGCCCGGCTCGAACTCCTCGGGCCCACCGCCCGCTCCACGCTCTTCTCCATCAACAACGTGGCCCGCGACCTGCGTGAATGCGGCCGCTACCTGGACGCGCTCGTCCTGCAGACCTCCACCCTCGCCCGCTACCGCGACGAGTACGGCGACCAGCACCCGCACTCCCTGCGCGCCATCAAGAACATGGCGGTGACCTGCCGCAAGGCCGGCGAGTTCGGCCAGGGCCTGGCCCTCGCCGAGGAGGTGCTGGAGCTGTACCAGCGGCACTTCGGCCCCGACCACGTCGACACCCTGGCCGCCCTCACGAACATCGCCAACGACCTGCGGCTGACCGGCGATCCGCAGGCGGCGCAGGAACACGGCGCCGACGCGCTGCGCCGCTACCACGCCGTCCTCGGCCCCCGGCACCCGCTCTCCTCGGTCGCCGGCGTCAACCACGGGGCGGCCCTGCGTGCCGCCGGCCGGCGTGCCGAGGCCCGCCGGGTGGACGAGGAGACCGTGTCCGCGCTGACCGGCGCCCTCCCCGACGACCACCCCTGGCTGCTGCTCGCCCGCGTCAACCTCGCCACCGACCTCTCCTGGGACGGCGATCCGGGCGCGGCCCGCTCGCTGGGTGAGGAGTGCGCCCGCGGCCTGCAGACCCGCTACGGCGACCGCCACCCCACGACGCTGGCGGCCCTGACCAACGTCGCCCTCGACATGATCGCGACGGGCGACGACGAGGGCGGCGAGGAGCTGCTGGCGTCCGTGCAGCGCCGCTACCTCGCGACGCTGGGACCGGAACACCCGGAGAGCCGCGCCGCGGCGGCGGGCCTGCGGGCGGAGTGCGATATCGAACCGCCGCCCATCTAGCGGGCCCTGACGGGCGGCGGGGTGGCGTCCCACTCGTCGAGGACCGTCCGTATCGCGTCCAGGAGCAGCCGGCCGTGGTCGGTGAGCCAGCCGCCACGGGCCAGTTCGTCGCAGGCGCGGCGGGCGGTCAGGCGCCACTGCTCGTACGGCGCCGGGGCCCGGGGGTTGCCGAGTGCCGCCTCCGTACGCCAGAACCCGGCCGTGACGAGGAACGCGGCGGTCCCCTGGAGCAGCGCGGAGGGCGGCCGCGGCCGGTCGCTCCACGGAGCGGGGGCGCGGGCGCCCGGCGGGGCGTCGATCAGCCGGGTGAGGTCCTGCAGGGCGTACAGCAGCGAATGCTGCGCCTCGTGCACCAGCAGGGCGGCGAGACCCGCCGGATCGTCGAGCGGCGCGAGGCCCACGAGCCCGAACGCGTCGCCGACGGACGCGCCGAGGCGCTGCCCGCCGCCGGGAGCGGACCGCGCGGCGTCCAGGGGCAGCACCGCCCGGACGGTACCGCCCACGGCACGCGCCCGGTCGGGATGGCGGGCGGCGAGCACCTCCCAGGCGGCGCCGAGCCGGCCGCGCCAGCCCGCGACCACCTCGGGCCCCGACGGCCCCGCGGTGCCGAGGCCCTCGGGCCCGTGCCGCTCCAGTCGTACGGCCAACTCGGCGCCGTGCGCGGCGAACCGGAGACGCGGCACGGGCGTCCAGCCGGGGCCGTCCGGGACGGGGACGACCTGCGAGCCGCACCGGACGACCGTCCCGCCCGCGCCCCGCTCCACCCGGGCCGTCGCGCCGGCGTCCGCGCCCAGGACCGCGTGGCCGAGCCCCGGCAGCACGAGCATGCCGCCGGACACGGGGACGTCCAGCCGGAACGCCAGCCCCGAGCGGTGCCCCGCGGCCGCCGCGAGCACGGCCACCGCGCCGTGCCGGCCGGTCCGTACGGCCTCGGCGAGGGCCGCCCCGGCGGCGGGGTCGGAGAGCACGGAGTCGAACACGGCGGGCGCGTGGCGGCGTACGGCCGCGAGGAGGTCGATGCCCGGCAGCCGGCCGCCGGGACCGCCGGTGCGGGTCCGGTGCAGGGCGCGCAGGAGCAGCAGGTTCCGGCCGGTGCGTGCGGTGCGCAGCAGCCGGAGCGTGCCGGCGTCGGGGACCCCGCGCGCCGCCTGCCGCCACAGGGCGCGCGGCAGCGGCAGTGCGGGCGCGGCGGCCCGGCCCGGGTACGTCAAGGGCGGGTCCCGGGTTGCTCGGTCGGTTCGCCGGGCTCGGTCGGCTCCCCGGACCCGCGCTGCTCGGCCGGCTCCCCGGCCCCCGTGGCCCTGGTGACGTCGGCCCGGACCACGCCGGCCACGTGCCGGATCAGCGCCATCAGGTCCGGGCAGTAGACGGAAGGGTTGAGAAAGCCGTTCTCCGCCCGGTAGCGGTGCGGGTAGTGGCCGCCGCCGCACACCGCGCCGACCGGACAGGTGCTGCACGCGGCGGCCAGTCCGCGCGCGGCCGACTGGCGGGCCACCAGGCCCGGATGGTCCAGCAGCGCGTCGAACGGGTGCCGGTGGATGTCGTAGCCGCTGCGGTCGGCCCCCTCGAACGCCGACTTGAGCTGGTCGGAGAGCGTGAGCGAGCCGTCCGTGTCGACGACGGCGAGCTGCGACGGCGCGCCGCCGATGGTCTCGGTACGGGAGACGCCGCCGAGCAGCAGATCGAGGACCGACTCGAAGAACGCGATACGTACGGGCGGTCCGGGGGAGTGGTACCACCGGTCGAACACCGCGGCCAGCCACCGCCCGTACGGGATGTGGGCGGGGTCGTCGGTGCGCTGCGGCGGCCGGTTCGTCCAGTTGCCGAGGGGGAGCAGCAGACGGATCGCCTCGGGCTCGTACGCCAGCAGGTGTTCGTACACCTCGAGCGGATCCGCCGTGACGTCCACCGTGCACAGGATGCCCGCCCAGACGTCGCGGTGCTCCGGGCCGCCGAGGCGGCGCAGGGCGGCGGAGACGCGGGCGTGGCTGCCGCGCCCGGCCGGGTCGCGGCGCCCCCTGTCGTGCACCCGGGGCGGCCCGTCGAGGCTGACGGCGATGCGGATGTCCGCCTCGTGGCACAGGCGCAGCACGTCGTCGTCCACCAGCAGGCCGTTGGTCTGGATCACGACCTCGGCGCGGGTGCGGTCCGGCAGCAGCCGGCGCAGGGTGAGGGTGAGGTCCCGGAGCAACGCGGTTCCCGCCAGCAGCGGTTCCCCGCCGTGCAGGATCACGCGGAGCGAGGGCAGCCGGTGCCGTTCGGCGTGCTCGGCGATCCGCCGGCACAGCTGCCGCACCGTGCCGGGCGCCATGGTGTGCGGCTGGGAGCGCCACAGCTGGTCGGCGCCTTCGTAGACGTAGCAGTAGGTACAGGCCAGGTTGCACCGGCTGTGCACCTTGATCACGAACTCCCGGAAGGGGAGGGGGCGTTCACCCCCCGCGCGCAGGGCGGCGACGTCGAGCAGCTCGTCGGGCCACCGGCCGGGGGCGGCGCCGGCGGGGGCCGTCATGAGGCGGCGGCGCGGTGCCCGGGGTCCGGGGGGCCGGCGCGGGTGAACGCGGCGCCGTCGCCGCGCCGGGGGCCCTCGTTGGGGTCGCCTCCCGAGTCGTACGCCGCGACCGGGGCCTCCTCGCCGGCGAGATGGCTGAGGACGCGCCGCAGCGCCGCGGACAGGGCGGGACTGGTGCCGTCGAGGATCTCCTCGAGCGGAACCCCCGTCAGATCCGGAATGTCGGCCACGCCCGCACCGCCCCCGTGTGACATCGCACTCAGCCCCCTGTCGCCATGCCGGTTTGATCTGAGCATATCCACGTCACCCCATTGGGGGCAGCGGGCGAATCAGGCTTGACGGGCTTCCCGGCAAAGGCGTTGGCGGCCGTTATGATGCCCGCTTACCGGGGCGGCCGACAGGTGGCCGATTCACCGGCTGCCCGGTTGACCATCGAACAGTTGGCCGTCACCCTCATAGTGCGGAGGTGTCGGCCGACAGAAGCCTGCGGGGGAGACGCGGTGTCGTATGACGGCGAAGAGAGCTCGCGGCGCCGGCCGTTACGGGCGCGTGCCGCACGGCTCCTGCCAGGTGACGACTCCGACGACTCGACGCTCCGCTGGATCGCCCCCGCCGCCTTCATCGGCGTCGTCGCCGGACTGGGCGCCGCCGCCCTCTTCGGGCTGCTGCACCTGTGCACCGGCTGGCTGCTGGAGGGCGTGGCCGGATACCAGCCCTACCGGACCACCGCCGAGGGCGGCTTCCGGACGCTGACCGGATCCGACCGCCCGTGGATCGTGCCGCTCGTCGCGGCCGGCGGCGCCCTCGTCGCCACGGCGCTCGCCGTGTGGCTCGCGCCCGAGGCGCGCGGCCACGGTACGGACTCGGCGATCGCGGCCGCG
Source organism: Streptomyces sp. NPDC051940 (assembly GCF_040680895.1). NCBI lineage: Bacteria > Bacillati > Actinomycetota > Actinomycetes > Kitasatosporales > Streptomycetaceae > Streptomyces > Streptomyces sp. NPDC051940. The sequence goes on from NZ_JBFAXR010000017.1 coordinate 15,786, forward strand.
CACAAGGACCCGACCGGGATGCGCGGACGGGTGACGGTGGTCAAGCTCGTGTCGTCGGCCGTCACCATCGGCTCCGGCGGATCCGCCGGTACGGAGGGACCGGCCGCGCAGATCTCCGCCGCGTTCGGCTCGGTCATCGCGCGCCGTACCGGAATGACGCGCGAACAGGCCCGTACCGCCCTGGTGATCGGCCTCGCCGCCGGCGTCGGCGCCATCTTCAAGGCACCCCTCGGCGGGGCGCTGCTGGGCGCGGAGCTGCTGTACCGCCGGGGCATGGACGCCCGCGTGCTGCCGAAGTCCCTCATCGCGTCGGTCGCCGGCTGGCTGGTGTTCGGTGCCTGCTACGGCTTCGAGCCGGTGCTGGGCGCCCACGCGCCGCAGAGCCTCGGCGGCGTGCCGGGGATCGCCCTCATCGCCCTGGTGGGGCTGGTCGCGGGCGGCGCGGGGCGGCTCTACGCCTGGTCGTTCTACGCCGTGCACAACCGGGTGGAACGGCGCGCACGCAGGGCGTGGAGCCGTATCGCCGCGCCGACGGTCGCCGCGCTGCTCGTCGGCGGTCTGGGGCTGCTGGTGCCGGGGGTGCTGGGCACCGGGTACGGGCTGATGGAGGGGCTGACGCAGGAGCGGGTGCTGAGGGACCTGCCGCTCCTCGTCGTGATCGCGATCCCCTTCGCGAAGATCGCGGGGACGGCCCTCACCGTCGGATCCGGCGCCTCGGGCGGCATCTTCGGGCCGTGCATGGTGGTGGGCGCGGGGGTGGGGGCGCTGGTGTGGCGCCTCGCCGAACCGCTCGGCATCGCCCCCGGCACCCCGCTCGTCCTCGTCGCGGTCGGGATGGCCGCCTGCCTCGGCTCCGTCGCCCGTGCGCCGCTCGGGGTGCTGGTGATGACCTCGGAGATGTTCGGCAACGCCGCGCTGCTGGGGCCGGGGCTGCTGGCGGTGCTGTGTGCGCAGGGGGTGGCGGGACGGGTGACGTTGTACAAGAGCCAGGCGGAGCGGGTGCCGTCGGGGGCGGTGGCGCAGGCGGCCGTGCGGGCGTCGGTACGGGGTGAGGCCGGTGGGGTCGGGGACGGGGGGCCGGGCCGCGACGGAGGGCCGGTCGGCAGGGCGCCGGAGCCGCGGGGGGTTGGTGGGGCGGACACGGTGGCGGTCGGTGCGTCTGATCCGGTCGCCGTCAGCGCGTCTGATCCTGCCGCCGTCAGTGCGCCTGATCCGGTGTCGGTGACGTCGACGGATCCGCGGGCGTGCTGAGGGGCGGCGGGGCGGGCTCCGGTTCCGGTGCGGCCGGCGGCGGTGCGTCCTCCTCCTCCGGCTGCGGGCGCCTCGCGAGGGCGTCGTTCTCCCACACCACCTTCACCTTCAGATGGCCCTCGACGCCGGTACGGGCGATCACCGCGCCCGCCTCGACGTTGAACTTCACCCCGAACTCCAGCTCGACGGTAGACGGTGACCGTGCCATCGACGTGATCCGCTCCAGCGTGCGGCCGGCCACGTCGCGGATCTGGTCCAGGCCCGCCTCGAAGCCCGCGACGGCCTCGGTCCGCGTACCGTCGGCGCGCCGCCGTACCCGCTCCACGCCGGAGTCGTCCTCGGCCAGCTCGACGTACACGGCGGCCGCCCCGTCCCCCAGCTCGAACCGCACCAGTTCCTCGGCCATGCGCTCCCCCCTCGGCGTAAGCCTTCATCATCGGCAGCGGGCACCCCGGGGGGCAATCCTCCGGTGGAGTGCGCGGGTACGCTCGTGCGGGCCGTGCGCGGGCACGGGTGATCATGACGAGGGGTGCGCGTGGACATCGAGGCGATCCGGACGCGGCGGCTGAGCCTGTTGCCGCTCGCGGTGGAGCACGCCGACGAGATGGCGGAGGTGCTGGGTGATCCGGCGCTGCACGCGTTCATCGGCGGCGTCCCCCTGACGCGGGAGGAGCTGCGCGCGCGTTACGCCCGGCTGGTCGCGGGGTCCCCCGACCCGTTCGTGGTCTGGGGCAACTGGGTGGTCCGGCTGGACGAGGAGCGCTGTCTGACCGGCACGGTGCAGGCGACGATCACCGGGGACGGGGCGGAGATCGCGTGGGTGGTGGGTACGCCCTGGCAGGGCCGGGGGATCGCCACCGAGGCGGCGCGGGGGCTGGTGGACTGGCTGCGGTCGCGGGGGGTGGGCCAGGTGTACGCGCATGTCCACCCCGGTCACGCGGCGTCGGCGGCTGTCGCGGGGGCGGTCGGTCTGGTCCGTACCGACCGCATGCAGGACGGGGAAGAGCGGTGGGAGGCGTCCTTCGGGGCGTAGTCCAGCGTGTCGTGAGGGTCGTCGAGTCGGGGAGTGGCTGCGCGGTGAAGGATCCGGAACTGCGGGGAGCCGAGGCGGCGGTGGCCGCCGCGCTCGGGGCGGACGGGGGCGTCGTTTCGTACAAGAGCCTGGACGGCGGTACGTACAACACGGTCTTCCAGGCCGATCTCGAGGACGGGCGGCAGTGGGTCGTGAAGCTCCCGCCGCCCGGATCGCAGCCGGGGCTCGCCCACGAACGGCGGCTGCTGCACGGCGAGGCCACGTTCTACGAGGCGGCGGCCGGTCTGCCGGAGGTACCGGTGCCCCGTCTGGTACGGCACGTCGTGGACGGCCCGGATCCGTATCTCGTCATGACGGCGTGCCCGGGCGTGCCGTGGCACACGGTGGCGCCCGCGGTACCGGACGCGGAACGGCGCCGGCTGCGCCGGGAGCTGGGGCGGTACGTGGCGCGGCTGCACACGGTGACGGGGCCGGCGTTCGGTTACCCCGGCGAGCCGTTCGCGCCGCTGGCCGGGGGGTGGCGCGAGGCGTTCGCGGGGATGACCGACGCCGTCCTCGACGACGCGGTGCGGTACGGGGCGGAGTTGCCGGTGAGCGTGGAGCGGTGCCGGGAGGTGCTCGGGGCGGCGATGCCCGTGCTCGACGAGGTGACCCGCCCGGCGCTGGTGCACTTCGACCTGTGGGACGGCAACGTGCTGCTGCGGGACTCCGGCGCCGGCGGGTTCACCCTCGGCGGGATCATCGACGGCGAGCGGATGTTCTGGGGGGATCCGGTGGCGGACTTCGTGTCACTGGCGCTGTTCGGCGACATCGAGGACGACACGGACTTCCTCGCCGGATACGGGGAGGCGGCCGGATCCCCACTGCGCTTCACCCGGTCGGTCCGCACTCGGCTCGCGCTGTACAGCGCGTACCTGTACCTGATCATGCTGGTCGAGTCGATCCCACGGCGCCATTCACAGGAGCAACGGGACTGGGCGCGACGGGTGGTGGCACCGCTGCTGGTGGGGGCGGTGGGGGAGTTGTCGGGGGTCAGCGGATGAACGGGGCGTCGGTGGCGAGGTGGTCCCAGAAGGAGTCGAACCATCGCTGCGCCTCTTCGACGAAGTCGGGATCGTTGATCCCGGCGCCGGACGCGTCACCGGTGGTGTACAGGAACAGAGTCGAACCCAGGCCGAGGACGTCCAGCACGTGAAGGGTGTCGCCCTTGTAGGTCACTGGGTGCTCCACCAGCCGGTACAGCCCGTGCAGCACGACCTCTTTGTTGAGGATGTAGAGCTTGTGGGACGGCGTCAGAGGAACCGTGCGGACGCGCGCGGACACCTCGCTCACCAGGTTGAGGTCCTGCAGGCTCGTCAGGGCCTCGACGAGCGACGGTGCATGGCGGCCGGTCAGTTCCCGGTGGCGCTCGAGCGGGCGGGTGTCGCTCGGGTCGTCCACCGAACGGGGGAAGGCGAGAAGAGCGTCCGTGCTGGGCAGCATCACCCGGACGGTGATGCGCTCGGGCGGCTCGATCTCGTTGTCGCGGATCCGCGCGACCTGGGTGCGGATGTGGGTGTCCATCGACTCGGCCGTGAGGGTGAACAGGTCCAGCGTGACCTCACGGGCTTCGAAGGCGGACCGGATGTACGGAGCCAGGTGCACCATCGAGGGCTTCGTGGGCGCGGTGGAGTCCAACACGACCGTGCCGCTGCCCTGCTTGATCCGTACGAGGCCGAGACGCGTCATCTCGGCGATCGCCTGACGGACCACCTGCCGCGACACGCCGAAGCGTTCGGCGAGCTGCTCCTGGGTGGGCAAGGTCGCGCCGGCCGGGTAGATACCGTCGTTGATCTCCATCCGAAGCGTGTCAGCGATCTGCTGCGGCTTCGGCTTCCTGCCGTTCGCCTTCCACATGGAAGAGTCTCCGTTCAGCACAGAACAAACTTAGTCCCTTCCGACTGCATCAACAGCGTCCCCCGGCGGCCAACGGCTGTGCCCTATGCACTACTTGGCTGAAGTGGGTCAGGTTTCGGGCTCAACCATCCGGGCGGACGCTCCCCAGCTCGTCCCCGAGCAGCCACTTCTCGTACGAGGAGGCGATGGCGGAGGGGGAGGGCACCGCGAGGAGGCCCAGGGCGGGGGCGGCCTGGATGAGCGCCTGGTGGACCGCTCGTGCGGCGAGCGCCGTCCGTGCCGGACGGACCAGCGGAGCGGCCGACTCGAGTGCCATGCCCTGGCGCACCACGTCGGTGTAGACGGACTGGACCCGTTTGTAGCGCAGATAGTCGTGCAGGCCCGCGTGGAGCAGGCAGAACGGCCGCCGGGTGAGCCGGCCGGCCTCATCCGTGAGCCGGTCCAGAATCCCGGGGCGGACCCCGAGCGCCGCGAAGAGGCCCCCGTACCTCTGGTGGTGCGTGTCGCGGACCCGGGAGGCGGTGAACCGGAGGCGCCCTCTAGAAGGTGAGCACGGAGGGGTGACCGCTGCTGAGCACCGTCGGTATCCGTGGGACCGCGTGGCCCGCCAGCAGGCCGGCGGTGGGACCTGTGACGGCTCATCCCCGGCGCAAACCGCACCGGGCGTAGCAAACCCTCCGCAGGACGGTGCCTCAAGTAACCCCGCGGAGCCCAAACCGCAACCCCTGTCCGCTTCAATGCTTGACGTTGGGGAGCGCGCCCAGGTTACGACTTCTGGTGTCGCGCTGTGGCGTGAACCGGCCATGAACGCGCGGCGGCGGCAATCGCCGCAGGTAACGCGCGAGTTGCGTGAGAAGCCTTGACAGGTACCAGCCCATCCCGCACTGTGGGAGCGCTCCCAAGGCTTCAAGGCTTTGCAACATCCCCCCCACCAGAGCCGCGGGGAGGAGTGGACTCGCGCGCCGCCCGGCGTGAGGCCTCCGCATGTGTCGACCGTGTTCGCCGTACCCCCGGGACGGGGTGTGGGCCGGACCGGAACGCGTGCCTCCACCCGCTTGGAGAAAAGGAGCCGGCGATGACGCTGGTGCAACGCTCGACGTCCGGTGCCGGGCGCCGCGGGAGTACGGGACGTGCGATGGCCGCCGCCGTGGCGATGGCCTTCGCGCTCGCCCTTCCCGTGGGCGGCACCGCGGGGTCCGCGACCGCCGCGACCCCCGAGGCGGCGGAGGCGGCCGCCGCCACCCCCACGGCCGAAGCGGCCGCGGCCACCCCCACTCTCCACCAACTCGCCGCCGCCAAGGGCCGCTTCTTCGGCTCCGCCACCGACAACGGCGAGCTCTCGGACACCCCCTACACCCAGATCCTGGGCAGCGAGTTCGGCCAGATCACCCCCGGCAACTCCATGAAGTGGGAGAACACCGAACGCACCCAGGGCCAGTTCACCTTCGCCGGCGGCGACCAGATCGTCGACCTCGCCCAGTCGCACGGGCAGCTCGTGCGCGGGCACACCCTCGTCTGGCACAGCCAGCTGCCCGGCTGGGTGTCGGCCCTCCCGGCCGCCCAGGTCCGCCCGGCGATGGAGAACCACATCGCCCAGGTCGCCGGGCACTACCGCGGCGACGTCTTCGCCTGGGACGTCGTCAACGAACCCTTCAACGAGGACGGCACCTACCGCACCTCGCCCTTCTACAACGCCATGGGCCGCGACTACATCGCCCACGCCCTGCGCGCCGCCCGCGCCGCCGACCCGACCGCCAAGCTCTACATCAACGACTACAACGTCGAGGGCATCGGCGCGAAGAGCGACGCCCTCTACGCCCTCGCCCGCGACCTGAAGGCCGCCGGCGTACCGCTCGACGGCGTCGGGCTGCAGGCGCACCTGGCGATCCAGTACGGCTTCCCCGGCCAGATGCAGCAGAACATCCAGCGCTTCGCCGACCTCGGCCTCGACGTCCACATCACCGAGCTCGACGTACGGATGGTGCTGCCCGCGGACGCCGCCAAGGAGGCCACCCAGGCCGACTACTACCGCCGCGTGATCGAGGCGTGCATGGCCGTGACCCGCTGCACCGGGATGACGGTCTGGGACTACACCGACAAGTACTCGTGGATCCCCGGCACCTTCTCCGGCCAGGGCTCCGCCCTTCCCTGGGACGGCAGTCTGCAGCCCAAGGCCGCCCTGCTCGACACCATCCGGCGCGCCCTCGGCTACACCGCCCCCGTCGACACCTCCCCGCCCAGCACCCCGGCCGGGCTCACGGTCGGTGCGACGACCAGCAGCAGCGTCTCCCTGTCCTGGTCCGCCTCCACCGACGACACCGGCGTCACCGGCTACGACGTCCTCCGCGGCGGTACGCAGGTGGGGACCGCCTCCGGTACGTCCTTCACCGACACGGGGCTGGCCCCGGCCACCGCGTACAGCTACACCGTCCGCGCCCGGGACGCCGCCGGGAACGTCTCGGCCCTGTCCGGCGCCGTCAGCGCCACCACCCAGCCGGGCGGCGGGACCGGCGGGCAGCTCAAGGTCCAGTACAAGAACAACGACCCCAACGCCACGGACAACTCGATCAAGCCGGGGCTGCAGGTCGTCAACACCGGGACCGCTGGCATCGATCTCTCCCGCGTCACCGTCCGGTACTACTTCACCGGTGAGTCCGGCGCCACCACCTACAGCACGTGGTGCGACTGGGCCGTCCTGGGCTGCAGCCGTATGACGCACACGGTCGCGGCGCTCCCCGCCGCCCGGCCCGGTGCGGACCGGTACCTCGAACTGCGCTTCACCGCCACCGCCGGCACCCTCGCCCCGGGGGCCGCCACCGGTGAGATCCAGCTGCGGTTCAACAAGACCGACTGGTCGAACTTCAGCGAGGCCGACGACTACAGCCGCGGCACCAACACCGCCTTCGCGGACAACCCGAAGATCACCGTCCACCTCGACGGACAGCTGGTCTACGGCACCGCCCCCTAGCCCGACCCGCCCGCCCCCGGCGCCCAAGGAGCCGGGAGCGCCCAGCCGTGCCGCCGCGCCGGCGACCGGGAGCATCCCGGCGCGGCGGCACCCACCACCGGCGAGGCTCCAACGCCGGCGCCCACCACCGGCGCACGCTCCGACGCCGGCCGCCCGTCCCGGCGTACGCCCCCGCGCCGGCCAGCACGGCAAGAGCACCGCCGCACCACGCACCCGCACGCCCCACCCTTCACTGGAGGACCCGTGCCCGACCCTCAGACGCCCGATAAGTCCCCTTTGGTCAGCCGGCGCAGCTTCGCCGCGGCCACCGGGGGCGCCCTGCTCGCCCTCGGCGCCGGCCAGGCGCTCGCCCGCGCGGCCGCTCCCGCCGCGGAGGCCGCCGGGACCGCCGCAGCCCCCGAGGCGGCCGCGGCCGCCGCCGACGGTCCGTACACCCAGGCCTTCCTCACCCAGTACAACAAGATCAAGAACCCCGCGAACGGCTACTTCAGCGCCGACGGCATCCCCTACCACAGCGTCGAGACGCTGATCGTCGAGGCCCCCGACCACGGCCACCAGACCACCTCCGAGGCGTTCAGCTTCTGGATCTGGCTCGAGGCCGCCTACGGCCGGGTGACCGGCGACTGGACCCCCTTCAACCGGTCCTGGGAGATCGCCGAGGCGTCGATCATCCCCCCGCACGTCGACCAGCCCACCAACAGCTCGTACAACCCCTCCTCCCCGGCGACCTACGCCCCCGAGCACCCGGCCGTCACCTCCTACCCCTCCCAGCTCGACTCCTCCGTCTCCGTCGGCGCCGACCCCATCGCCTCCGAACTGGCCTCCGCCTACGGGACGATGGACATCTACGGCATGCACTGGCTGATGGACCTCGACAACGTCTACGGCTTCGGCAACAAGCCCGGCACCGGCGACGAACTCGGCCCCGGCACGATGGCCTCGTTCATCAACAGCTACCAGCGCGGCGCCCAGGAGTCCGTCTGGGAGACCGTCCCGCAGCCGACCACCGACCTGTTCAAGTACGGCGGCACCAACGGCTATCTCGACCTGTTCGTGAAGGACGCCTCGTACGCCCGCCAGTGGAAGTACACCAACGCCCCCGACGCCGACGCGCGCGCCGTGCAGGCCGCCTACTGGGCGTTCCGGTGGGCCACCGAGCAGGGGAAGGCGAGCGCCGTCTCCGCCTCCGTGGCGAAGGCCGCCAAGATGGGCGACTACCTGCGCTACGCGATGTTCGACAAGTACTTCAAGAAGATCGGCAACTGCACCAGCCCGACCGGCTGCCAGGCCGCCACCGGCCGCGACGCCCAGCACTACCTGCTCTCCTGGTACTACGCCTGGGGCGGCTCCACCGGTACCGGCGGCGGCTGGTCCTGGCGTATCGGCGACGGCGTCGCCCACCAGGGCTACCAGAACCCGCTCGCCGCCTGGGCGCTGTCCACCATCCCCGCCCTGACCCCCAAGTCGCCCACCGCCAAGGGCGACTGGCAGAAGTCCCTCGCCCGGCAGCTGGAGTTCCTGCGCTGGCTGCAGTCCGCCGAGGGCGCGCTGGCCGGCGGCTGCGCCAACAGCTGGGACGGCCAGTACGGCACCCCGCCCGCCGGCACGCCCACCTTCTACGGCATGGCGTACGACTGGCAGCCCGTCTACCACGACCCGCCCAGCAACAACTGGTTCGGCTTCCAGGTCTGGGGCATGGAGCGCGTCGCCCAGTACTACTACGTCTCCGGCAACGCCACCGCCAAGGCCCTGCTCGACAAGTGGGTCGCCTGGGCCTCCGCGCAGACCACCGTCGGCGCCGACGGCAGCTACCGCTTCCCCTCCACCCTCGGCTGGACGGGCGCCCCCGACACCTGGAACCCCACCACCCCCGGCGCCAACACCGGCCTGCACGTGTCCGTCGTGGACTACGGCGACGACGTCGGCGTAGGCGCCGCGCTCGCGATGACGCTCATCTACTACGCCGCCAAGTCCGGCAACACCGGCGCCGCGGGGCTCGCCAAGTCGCTGCTCGACGCGATGGCGCTGCACGCGGACAGCAAGGGCATCGCCGTGCCCGAGACCCGCCGCGACTACAACCGGTTCGACGACGAGGTCTACTTCCCGGCCGGCTGGACCGGCACCTCGCCGCAGGGCGTGGCGCTGCGCTCCGGCACCACGTTCATCGGGATGCGGCCCTGGTTCCGCCAGCACGCCGACTGGCCGAAGGTGCAGGCGTACCTCGACGGCGGCGCGCCGCCCGTCTTCACGTACCACCGCTTCTGGGCGCAGGCGGCGCTCGCGCTGTCCTTCGCCGCGTACGCCGAACTCCTCGGCGACGAGGGCGGTCCCGGCGGCGGCGACACCACCGCGCCTACCGTGCCCACCGGGCTGGCCGTCACCGCGACCACCGCCAACAGCGTCTCCCTGTCCTGGACCGCCTCCACCGACGACACCGGCGTCGCGGCGTACGACGTCTACCGCGACGGCACCCCGGTCGCGAGCCCGACCGCCACCAGCTACACCGACACCGGTCTCTCCGCCGCCACCGCCTACCGCTACCAGGTCGCCGCCCGCGACGCGGCCGGCAACGCCTCCGCCCTGTCCGCCGAGGTCACCGGCACCACGAAGACCGGCGGCGGGACGGGCGGGGTCAAGGTCCAGTACAAGAACAACGACTCCAACGCCACCGACAACTCCATCCGCATGTCGCTGAAGGTGGGCAACACCGGCGGCGGCGCCCTCAGCCTCTCCACCGTGACCGCGCGCTACTACTTCACCTCCGACGGCGGCGCCTCCACCTTCACCACCTGGTGCGACTGGGCCATGCTCGGCTCGGCCAACGTCACCCACCGGGTGGTGGCGCTCGGCACCCCGAAGGCCGGCGCGTCGCACTACGTGGAGGTCGGCTTCACCGCCGGCGCCGGCAGCGTCGCCGCCGGGGCCGACTCCGGTGAGATCCAGCTGCGCGTGCACAAGTCCGACTGGTCGAACTTCAACGAGGCCGACGACTACAGCCGCGGTACGAACTCCTCCTTCGCCGACGCGTCCAAGATCACCGCGTACGCGGCCGGCCAGCTCGCCTGGGGGGTCGAGCCGTGACGGGCCGTATGCGCCGATGGGCGCGCGGGGCACTCGCCGGGACGGCGGCGGGGCTGCTTCTGACGGGGCTGTCCCTCACCGCCGGCGCCGGCTCCGCGACGGCCGCGCCGGTCACCGACTGCACCCAGTGGGGGACCACGGACCTGCAGGGCGGCTCGTACATCTACCAGCAGAACGAGTGGAACTCCAGCTCCCGCCAGTGCGTCAGCGTCGACCCCGCCACGGGCGCCTGGAGCCTGACGGAGGCGAACTTCTCGCTCACCACGGCCGGTCCGCCCGCCACCTACCCGTCCAGCTACAAGGGCTGCCACTGGGGGCTGTGCACCGCGAACAGCGGGCTGCCGGTGCAGGTGTCGAAGCTGGGCAGCGCCGTGTCGTCCTGGTCCACCACCCAGGTCGCCTCCGGCGCCTGGAACGCCGCGTACGACCTGTGGTTCAACTCCACGCCCGTCACCGACGACCAGCCCGACGGCACCGAGGTGATGATCTGGATCAACCACCGCGGCGGCGTCCAGCCCATCGGCTCGCGGACGGCGACGTTCACCGCCGACGGCCGCACCTGGGACGTGTGGACCGGGCCCGGGGCCTCCGGCTGGAAGGTCATCAGCTATGTGCTGCAGGGCGGCGCGACCTCCGTCACCGACCTCGACGTGAAGGACCTCGTCGACGACGCGGTGGGGCGCGGCCAGATCAACCCGGCGCACTACCTGATCGACGCGGAGGCCGGCTTCGAGATCTGGCAGGGCGGCCAGGGGCTGGGCGTCAACTCCTTCTCCTTCGCGGCGACCGAGGGCGGCGGCACCGGCGGCGACACCCAGCCGCCGACCACGCCCGGCGCCCCGAGCGTCACCGGCACGACCTCCTCGTCCGCGTCGCTGACGTGGACGGCGTCCACGGACAACGTGGGTGTGGCGGCGTACGACGTGTACCGCAACGGGGTGCTCGTCGGATCCCCGACCGGTACGTCCTTCACGGACACCGGGCTGACCGCCTCCACCGCGTACGCCTACACCGTCCGGGCGCGGGACGCCGCCGGGAACGCCTCGCCGGCCGCGGGGCCCGTCACGGCGACGACCACGTCCGGCGGGACGGGCGGCGGGACGCTGAAGGTGCAGTACAAGACCTCGGACACCTCCCTGACCGACAACGCGGTGCGGATGTCGCTGCAGTTGGTGAACACCGGGTCCGCCGCGCAGTCCCTGTCCGGGGTCGAGGTCCGCTACTGGTTCGCCGACGGCGCCTCGTCGTACACGACCTGGTGCGACTGGGCGCAGCTCGGCTGCTCGAACCTCACCCACGGCGTGAGTACGAACGGAAGCGCCGCCGGCGCCGACCACTATCTGCGCGTCGGACTGTCGTCCGGTTCGCTGGCGGCCGGGGCCTCGACCGGTGAGATCCAGCTGCGGCTGCACCGCGCCGACTGGTCCAACTTCAACGAGGCCGACGACTACAGCCGCGGCACCGCCACCTCCTTCACGGACGCCCCGAAGATCGGCGTCTACGTCGGCGGAACCCTCGTCTGGGGCACCGCGCCCTAGACACCCCCCACTTCCCGGGGGCGTCCCCGCCCGAGGCCCCCGGGAGGGCAACGCGTCCGGCGGCGGGCCGCCTGCCCGCTGCCCCGTGCCCGCCACCGGACGCCCGCCCGTACAGCTCGTACCCACCCGAGAGGAGCACGAGAGCCGCAATGAAGACACGAGGGAACACCCGGACCGGACCCGCCCGGCGGATCCGCCGCAGACTCGCCGCCGCGATCCCCGCGCTGGCGCTGGGAGCGGCGCTGAGCGTCGCCCTGCCGGCCACCGAGGCCGTGGCGGCCAGGGTCGACAACCCGTACGTCGGCGCCACCCCGTACGTCAACCCCGACTGGTCGGCCAAGGCCGCCGGCGAGCCCGGCGGCAGCGCGGTCTCCAACAACCCGTCCTTCGTCTGGATGGACCGCATCGCCGCGATCAACGGCACCACCGGTGCCCGCGGCCTGCGCGCCCACCTCGACACCGCGCTCACCCAGGGCGCGACCCTGTTCCAGGTCGTCATCTACGACCTGCCGGGCCGGGACTGCGCCGCGCTCGCCTCCAACGGCGAACTCGGCCCGACCGAGCTCGACAGGTACAAGACCCAGTACATCGACCCCATCGCGGCCATCCTCGGGGACACCAAGTACGCGAACCTCAGGATCGTCGCCCTCATCGAACCCGACTCGCTGCCCAACATGGTCACCAACGCCGACCAGCAGGCCGGCGCGACCGACGCCTGCCGGGTGATGAAGGCCAACGGCAACTACCGCAAGGGCGTGGGCTACGCGCTGAACAAGCTGGGCGACATCGGCAACGTCTACAACTACATCGACGCCGGCCACCACGGCTGGCTCGGCTGGGACACCAACCTGGGCCCCGCCGTCGACGAGTTCAAGGCCGCCGCGACCAGCGAGGGCGCCACGGTCAACGACGTACACGGCTTCGCCGTGAACACCGCCAACTACTCGGCGCTGATCGAGCCCAACTTCAAGGTCACCGACACGGTGAACGGCACGACCGTGCGGCAGTCGAAGTGGGTCGACTGGAACTTCTACGTCGACGAGCAGTCGTTCGCCGTCGCCCTGCGCGATCTGGCGATCTCGCGCGGCGGGTTCCCGTCGAACATCGGCATGCTCATCGACACCGCCCGCAACGGCTGGGGCGGACCCAACCGGCCCACGGCCCCCGGCCCGACGACCAACGTCGACACCTACGTCAACGGCGCCCGGGTCGACCGCCGCCTGCACGCCGGCAACTGGTGCAACCAGCTCGGCGCGGGTATCGGCGAGCGGCCCAAGGCGGCCCCGGCCGCGGGCATCGACGCGTATGTGTGGGCCAAGCCCCCGGGTGAGTCGGACGGCTCCAGCGAGCCGATCGACAACGAAGAGGGCAAGGGCTTCGACCAGATGTGCGACCCCGACTACGGGGGCAACGCGCGCAACGGCAACAACCCGACCGGTGCGCAGGACGGCGCTCCGCTGGCCGGTCACTGGTTCCCGGCGCAGTTCCAGATGCTGCTCGCCAACGCGTACCCGCCGCTGGGCGGCGGGGGGCCCGACACGTCGGCGCCCAGCGTTCCCGGCGGGCTGCAGGTGACGGGGACGAACTCCTCCTCCGCGTCGCTGTCGTGGACGGCGTCCACGGACAACGTGGGCGTGTCGGCGTACGACGTGTACCGCGACGGGGTGCTCGTCGGTTCGCCGACGGGGACGTCCTTCACCGACTCGGGGCTCTCGGCCTCGACCACGTACAGCTACCGGGTCCGGGCGCGGGACGCGGCCGGGAACGCGTCGGCGCAGTCCTCGGCCGTCAGCGCGACCACCACGACCGGTGGGACCGGCAGCGGGACGCTGAAGGTGCAGTACAAGACCTCGGACACGTCGCTGACCGACAACGCGATCCGGATGTCCCTGCAGCTGGTGAACACGGGGACCGCCGCGCAGTCGCTGTCCGGGGTGGAGATCCGGTACTGGTTCGCCGACAGCGCCTCGTCGTACACGACGTGGTGCGACTGGGCGCAGCTCGGGTGCTCGAACCTCACGCACGGCGTGAGCACGAACGGCTCGGCGACGGGTGCCGACCACTACCTCCGGGTCGCGCTGTCGTCCGGTTCGCTGGCGGCCGGGGCCTCGACGGGTGAGATCCAGCTGCGGCTGCACCGCGCGGACTGGTCGAACTTCAACGAGGCCGACGACTACAGCCGGGGTACGGCCACGTCCTTCGCGGACGCTCCGAAGATCGGGGTGTACGTCGGCGGCACGCTGGTGTGGGGCACGGCTCCCTAGGCCCCCGCTGATCGTGGTGGTACGGCGCACCGCCGGTACGGGTCCCTCACGGGGGTCTGCGCCGGCGGTGCGCCGCGTCGGATTCCGTTCCGGCATCCCTCTTGCCTCGCCTCGCACCGGCGGCCTATCGTCCCCTCCCGGTAGGGAACTTTCCGGCCTACTTGCGTTCCGTGACCGTCGGAGGCTTGCGCGTGACCGTTCAGGGCGGGGCCCAGCGGGCCCTGTGGGTGCTCAACGCGCGGGCCGTGCTGCAGGTCGTCGAGCGGCTGGGGCCGCTGGGGCGGCCCGAGATCGTGCGGGCCACCGGGCTGTCCAAGACCACCGTGACGCAGACCCTGCAGAGCCTCGTCGCGCAGGGTGTCGTCGCCGAGGCCGGGCTCGACACCAGTCGGCGGGGGCCGGCCGCGACGCTCTTCGAGATACCCGGTGACTGCTCCGCCGCCCTCGGCGTCGACGTCGGGCGGCACCGGGTCACCGCCGCCGTCAGCGACATGCGGGGTGCTGAGCTCGCGCGCGTCGCTGTGCGGATCGGGGACGGCGAGGCTCTGGCGGAAGCCGTCGTGCGGGCGGCCCGGGGGTGCGCCGACGAGGCCGGGGTCGACCTGCGTGACGTCGGGCAGGCCGTCGTCGGGGTGCGGGCCATCGTGGGGCGCGACCACCGGACCGTGCGGCTGCCCGCGCCCGGGCTGCCCGGGGGCGCGGCGGGGGAGCGCGGGCTCGCGCTCGTCGAGGCGCTGGAGGAACAACTCCCCGTACCCGTGCGGCTGGAGAACGACGTCAACCTCGCCACCGTCGCCGAGATGCACGAGGGCGTCGGCCGGGACGTGGCCGACTTCGTGCTGCTCGGGCACGGCGACGGGCTGGGGGCGGGGCTCGTCATCGGCGGCCGCCTGCACCGCGGCGTCGCGGGCGGCGCCGGCGAGGTCGGGTATCTGCCCGGGCCGGGGACGACGCCCGGGCAGCCCGTGATGACCGGCAGCGAGCTGCCCGGCCTCGCCGAGGCCGCCGGGCTGCCGCCGTCACCGGCGGAGGTGTTCGCCCTGGCCAGGGCCGGTGACCCGCGCGGCCGGGCGGTGCTGGAGCGGGTCGCGGAGCGGCTCGCCCTGGTCGTCGCGTCTGTCGCCCTCGTCGTCGAACCCGAACTCGTCGTCCTCGGCGGCCCCTTCAGCGACGAGGCCCTGCTCGAACCCGTGCGCGCGGTGCTGCGGCGTGACGCCGCACCGCTCGTGATCCCGCTCTCCCTCAGCGGCGTCGCCGCCGACCCCGTGCTGCGCGGCGCCCTGTGGGAGGCCCGGCTGCGGGCCCGCGACGCCGTGTTCACCGCGGCCGTCGCCGCGGACCCGCCGGGCAGGCCCTAGCAGCCGTACGTACCACCGACCACCCACCCCCCTCGGAAGGCCCCCGCATGTCCATGCTCGCCACCAGGCTCGGCCACGCGGCCGACGACCGGCTCCTCATCGTCAACGCCGACGACTACGGCATGAGCCGCTCCGCCAACCTCGGCATCACCTCCCTGCTGCAGGCTGGCGCCATCAGCTCCGCCACCCTCATGACGCCCTGCCCCTGGGCGCCCGCGGCCGTCGCGCAGGCCCGCGAGGGCGGGTACGACGTGGGTGTGCACCTCACGCTGACCAGCGAGTGGGAGGGCTACCGGTGGGGTCCCGTGACCCGGGACGGATCGGTGGCGTCGCTGGTCGACGAGGCCGGCTACTTCCCGCGCGACTGCGAGACCTTCGAGCGCAAGGCCGACGCGGACGAGGTCCGTACCGAGATCACCCACCAGATCCGCCGGGCGATCGACCTCGGCCTCGACCCCTCCCACGCCGACAACCACATGGGCAGCCTCTACGGCCTCGCCACCGGCCGCGACTTCCTCGAACTCACCCTCGACGTGTGCGCCGAGTTCGGCCTGCCGTTCCGTCTGCCCCGCTCGCTGGAGGGGACCGGCGCCCCCGCGGAGCTCGAGCCCATAGCCCGGGCCCGCGCTGAACTCGCCGACGCCAAGGGCGTCGAGATCATCGACCGGCTGTGGACGCTGCCGTTCGAACTCGCCGAGGGCGAGGACTACACCGCCGTACGCGACCAGATGACCGGTCTGCTGCGCGCGCTGCGCCCCGGCGTCACCGAGATCTTCATCCACCCCTTCCGGGCGACGTCCGAGCTGCGCTCGATCATGCCGCACTGGGCCAAGCGCGCCATGGAGCTGGACCTGTTCACCGACCCCGAGGTGCGCGGGGTGCTCGACGCCGAGGGCATCAAGCTGATCAACTGGCTCGACCTGCGCGCCCTGCAGCGCGCCTCCCGCGGATGACGACGGCCGTCGGCCGGCGGGCCGGCGCGGCGCCCGCCGCGCACCGCGCGTACGGCGCCGGCAACCTCGGCGTCCAGCTGCTCGCCCAGACCTTCGCGACGTACGCCACCTTCTTCTACGTCGACCACCTCGGCGTCGAGCCCGGGCTGATCGGGGCGGCGATGGTGGTGCACGGCGTCCTCAGCGCCGTGCTCAACCCCCTCTTCGGCCACCTTTCGGACCGGACCCGGTCCCGGTGGGGCAGGCGCCTGCCGTACATCGCGTTCGGGATGGTGCCGCTGGCCGCCGCCTTCGTGCTGGTGTGGACGCCGCCGGTGTCCGGGCCGACCGCGCTGTTCTGGTACTTCCTGGCGGTCGTGCTCGTCTTCGACGTGCTGTTCGTGATGGTCGCCCTCAACTACTCCGCTCTCTTCCCGGAGTTGTTCACGAGCGTCGCGGCCCGCGCCACCGCCGCCTCCTGGCGCCAGATGTACGGCATCGTCGGCATGATCGCCGGGGTGGCCGCGGCGCCGCTGCTGTACGGCGGCGTGGGCTGGGCCGCCATGGGCGCCCTCCTCGCCCTGCTCGCGCTCGGCTCCGTGGCCGAGTCGCTGCGGGGCGTTCCGGCGGCGGACCCCGCCGCCGCGGCTCCCGCCACCGTCCCGCTCCTCCCGGCGATCCGCTACACGCTGGCCAACAGGGCCTTCGTCACGTACGTCGCGGGGAGCTTCCTGCTGCAGCTCACGGTGGCGATCCTGCAGGCGAGCCTGCCGTTCTTCACCAAGTACGCGCTGCACGAGCCCGATTCGGCGAACACGGTCGTCCTCGGCGCGGTCTTCGTCACCGCGATCCCGCTCGTGTACGTCTGGGCGCGGCTGACGCGGCGCCTCGGGCCGGGGCGTACGGTGCTGGCGGTGGTGGCCGTGTACGGGGCGGTCTTCCCGCTGTTCCTGGTGGCGGGGTCGATGGTGGCGACCGTCGCCACGACCGCCCTGCTGGGGGTGGGTATCGCCGGGATCCTCATGCTGCTGGAGATCCTGCTGGCCGAGGTCATCGACGACGACGAGCGGCGTACGGGGGCGCGGCGGGAGGGGATGTACTTCGGGATGAACGGCTTCGTCGTGAAGTGGTCGGCGTCCCTGCAGGCGGTCGTCCTCGGCGTGGTGCTCTCCGCGTACGGCTACGTGGCGGGGGCCGACACCCAGCCCGAATCGGTCGTCACGGGCGTACGCCTCCTGCTCGGCGTGGTCTGCCCGCTGATCCTGGTGCCGGCCCTGGCCTGCTTCCTGCTCTACCCGCTGCGGCGGGCGCCGCTCACGCCGTCGCCGGGCTGACCCGGGGGGTCAGGAACGCGCTCACCGAGATGCCGGTGAACCAGACGCAGCTCAGCAGGAAGCTGCCGAAGTCCAGCACCGGCGGGGACGTCGTCGAGGTGGAGACGTTGATCAGGGCGGTGGTCAGGCCGCCGGCCGCGGAGACGAGAGCCACCCAGCCGGTCCAGCGCGGGAACACACCGCTCCGCAGGGTGCGTTCGGCGGCCACCAGCAGCGCCACGGTCAGCGGCAGCGGCGGGCCCGCGAACGCGATGAGCGAGTACGTCCGGTGCGCCGCCAGCAGCGTCGCATCGTCGAACCCGGCGCTGTGCCGGGCCAGCAGGCCCTGCAGCAGCGCCCCGGCGAGGGCGAGGGTGACCGTCGCCGCCGCGGCGGTCTGGAAGACGCCCGGCGCCGCGGTGCCCTCGTCCTTCTCGGCCAGCCGTCGGTGGACGTATCCGAAGACGGCCGCCACGGCGAGGACGGCGAGCACCATCACGGCCGTACTGGCACCGAACCGGCCGGAGTTGTCCGCCAGGTACTCGCGGATGTCGGCGGCGGACGCGTCCAGGGCCGGCGGTGGCGGGGCGATCACGACGGTGGACAGGGCGAGCACCGCGAAGGCGACGCCTCCGCACGCCGCGATCCGGTCGAAGGTCGAGCGAGCGGTCATGGGGCCGGCTCCTTTCGGGTGCGGCGCCGAGGACGTGCTGCGCGGTCCTTCGCCGGAGGCGGTCCTGCGGCCGGCGCCGTCGGTCGTGGGCCGAACGTACGGCCGCGGGGCCGGGTCCGGCGTCGGCACCGTCACTCAACTCCGCTAGGTGGCAGCACGTAACGCGGTTGCGGTGCTCGCACCTTTGCCACGGCGCCCGTGGCGGCCGGACAATCCTCAACTGTGAGGCTGCCGGCGCTGCGACCCCTGCCCGCGGCCGTCCTCCTGATCACCGTGCTCGCGGAGGCCGGCTCCGTCGCCCTGTCCTGGGGGCTGGAGCCCTGGTACGACACGCTGCTGTACCCCTTCTTCTCCGTCGGTCTGGCCGGCGCCGGGGCCCTGGTCCTCACCCGGCGTCCCCGGCACCTCGTCGGCGTGCTGCTGTGCGCCGCCGGCGTCGAGAACGCCCTGGCCGCGGAGCTCGCCCAGGGGTGGGGGCTGCGCGCCGCCGCCGAGGGGTGGCCCGGCGGTGCCGCCGCGGACTGGATCCAGGCGGCGGGCTTCCTCCCGCAGGGGCCGGTGATCGTGCTCCTGCTGCTGGTCTTCCCGGGCGACCGGCTCACCGGCCGCGGCCGGCGCGCCCTGGTCGGTGTCACCGTCGCGGCCACCGCGGTCGCCGAGGTCGGCTTCACCCTCGACCCGGGCACCGCCCGTGTGATGCCCGGCGGGCATAACCCGCTCGCGGTCGAAGGGCTGCCCGCCGCCGCGATGTTCGCGGTCGGGATCAGCGTCCTGGGCGCGGCGATGGCCGTCGCCGCCGCGGCGGCCGTGCGCCGCTTCCTGCGGGCGACGGGTGTGGAGCGCCAGCAGCTGAAGTGGTTCGTCGTGTCGGGGGGCGCGGTGATGCTGCTCCTGCCGGCCTGCGCGGCGCTGTGGAGCTCCGCCCCAGCCGTACGCCCCCTGCCGGCCGTGGCGCTGACCGCCTGGTCGGTCTCGATGGCCGTCGCCCTGCTGCGCTACCGGCTGTACGACCTCGACCTCGTCATCAGCCGCGCCGTGGCGTACGGGGCGCTGACCGCCGCCCTCGCGGCCGTGTTCGGCGTTGCCACGCTGGTGTTCGGGGCCCTGGCGGGCCGGGGCTCCGCGTGGGCGACCGCGGGTGCGACCCTCGCCGCCGCGGCCGTCTTCCAGCCGCTGCGGCGGCGGCTGCAGCGCCGGGTCGACCGCCGGTTCCGGCCCGGACGGTACGCGGCGCTGCGCCACGTCGCGGTGTTCCTCGACGAGTTGCGGGGCGGGCGGCGCGAGCCGGAGGAGATCGCCGGGGTGCTGCGGACCGCCGTCGGCGACCCCGGGCTCGGCCTGCGCTTCGTCCCGCAGCCGGGCGAGCCGCAGGTCGACGAGTCCGGGCACGCTGTCGCCGCCGGCGAGGACGCGGGGTGCGAGAGGTACGCGCTGCGGCGGGCGGGGGTCGTGCTGGGTGAGGTGGTGTACGGGCCGTCCGGGGAGGAACGGCGGGCTCTGGTGCCCGAACTGGCCGACGCGGCCGGTCTGGCGATCGAGATGACCGCGCTGCGCGTCGAACTGCGCCGCCGGCTGCGCGAGGTCGAGGCGTCCCGGGCCCGGATCGTGGCCGTCGCCGACGACGAGCGGCGGCGCATCGAACGGGATCTGCACGACGGCGCGCAGCAGCGGCTCGTCTCCATCGGGCTGGCACTGCGCCACGCCCAGCACGAACTCGGCCCGGGGGCCCCGGAGGCGGCCGGGACCCTGGACGGGGCGATCGCCGAGATCGCCCTGGCCATCGGCGAGTTGCGCGAACTGGCGCAGGGGTTGCGGCCCGCCCTGCTGGACGCGGGCCTGCGCGCCGCGCTCAGCGAGCTCGCGGCGCGCTCACCGGTGCCCGTCGAACTCCTCACCACCGGCGAGCGGTTCCCGGCGCAGCTCGAGACGGCGGCGTACTTCGTGGCCTGCGAGGGACTCACCAACGCCGTGAAGCACTCCGGGGCACGGCGCATCGCGCTGCGCGCCGCCCGGGAGGACGGCAAGCTCGTCGTCAGCGTTGCCGACGACGGCGTCGGCGGGGCCGCCCCGCGCGGTGGCACGGGCCTGACCGGGCTCCTCGACCGGGTCGCCGCGCACGGCGGCAGCCTGCGCATCGACAGCGCCGCCGGGGGCGGCACGAGGCTGCGAGCGGAGTTCCCATGCGTGCTGTAGAGCCGGTGCCGGCCGCCCTGCGGGTCGTGATCGTCGAGGACCAGGTGCTGTTGCGCGAGGGGCTCGCACGGCTCTTCGCCGACGGCGGCCACGAGGTCGTCGCCACGCTGGGCGACGCGACGGCGCTCGGCGCGCTGCTCGGGGCGGACCGCCCCGATCTCGTCGTCCTCGACGTGCGGATGCCGCCGACGTACACCTTCGAGGGCACGGAGGCGGCGCGGGAGATCAAGGAGCGCTTCCCGGGAACGGGAGTGCTGGTGCTGTCGCAGCACATCGAGACGGCCCATATGGCCGGGCTGGTGGCCCAGGCCGGGTTCGGCTATCTGCTGAAGGACCGGGTGCTGGAGGTACGGGAGTTCCTCGCGGCGGCCGAACGGGTCGCGCGGGGCGGGTCCGCGCTGGACCCCAAGGTGATCGCCCGCCTGGTCACGCCGGTGACCGACGGCCCCGTCGGGCGGCTGTCGGAGCGCGAGCGGCGCGTACTGGAGCTGATGGCGGAGGGGCTCACGAACACGGGGATCGCGCAGCGCCTGGTCATCAGCGAGCGGACGGTCGAGGCGCATGTGCGCCGCGTGCTCATGAAGCTGTCGCTTCCGGAGGGGGAGGACGGGCACCGGCGGGTCCTGGCCGTGCTCGCCCATCTGCGCTCGGTGCACGGCTGGGTCTGACGGGGAGGGCCTCACCCCGCGAGCGACCCGCTCCCCGGCAGCGCCCCCGCCCCCAGCGCCGTCGACCGGGCCGCGAGGAGGACCGCCACGTCGTCCGGGCGTTCCGACGCGAGGTCCGCGTCGTGGAGGATGCGGTCCGCCAGGTTCTGCAGGGTGATGTCGGGCGGCGCCGTCGCCAGCATCGAGCGCAGCCACGTGATGCCGCGGTCGATGTCCTGGCCGGGGCGTTCCACCAGGCCGTCCGTGTACAGCAGCAGCGCCGCGCCCGGCGGCATCGTGAACTCGGTGACCGGGTAGTCGGAGTCGGCAGCGACGCCCAGCAGCGGGCCGCCGGCCAGCTCGAGCCGTTCGACGCCGCCTCCGGGATGGCGCATCAGCGGCGGCAGATGGCCCGCGCGCACCGCGCGGGTGCGGCCCGTGGCGGGGTCGAGGAGGAGGTAGCAGCAGCTGGCGCAGATCTCGGGGTCCAGCTCGTGCAGCAGGCGGTTGGTGTGCCGCATCACGTCGTGCGGCGAGTGCACGCTCGAGGCCAGCGTGGACACCGCGCTGCGCAGCTGGCCCATCACCGCGGCCGCCGCCACGCTGTGCCCCTCGACGTCGCCGATCACCAGGGCCACCCCGACGGGCGTCTCGATCACGTCGTACCAGTCGCCGCCGATGTCCATGCCCCGCGTGCCCGGCAGATAGCGCGCGGCGCACGCGAGGCCGGGCACCGTGGGCAGCCGGCGCGGCAGCAGCGCGTCCTGCAGTCCGCGCGCCAGGGCGGACTCCGCGTCGTACAGCCGGGCGCGGTCCAGCGCCTGCGCGACGAGTCCGCTGACGGCCTCCAGCGCCGAGCGGTCGTCCCCGGAGAAGACGCGCGGGGTGGCGAAGCCGAGGATGCACGAGCCCAGGGGGTGGCCCGACGCGATCAGCGGGAGGAACGCCCACGCGCTCATCCGGTCCACGGCGATGTGCGGGTAGTCCGCGGAGAGCTGCTCCCTCGACTCGTAGAAGCGCGGCTCCGCCTGGACCATCGTCTGCACGCCCGGCAGGTCCGCGGTGATGCTGACGCCCTCGAACTGCTCGAGGAAGTCCTCGGGGTAGCCCGACTGCCAGGTGAGGTACATGCGGTTGCGGCGCACCGTGTAGACGGCGATCTCCTGGCCGCCGACCGAGGGCAGCAGGCCGTCCGACAGCGCCTCGCACACCTCCCGCACGCTCGCCGCCTCGGTCAGCGAGGAGGCCATCCGCACCACCAGCGACAGCGCGCCGGGCCGCACCCGGGACTCGGTAGGGGGCGCCGGCATGACGGCCCCGTTGCGCGGCGGGCCGACCGGCGTGATCCGGACGGTCAGCCCGGCCCGGTCCGGGTACAGGACGAAGCGCAGCCACTGACCGCGGGCGTGGCGGGCGACCAGGGTCGCCGTGCGCTGCGACATCAGGGCCGCCCGGTAGCGCTCCTCGTACGCCGTGTCGGACAGCCAGCCCAGCGCCTCCCAGGGGCGGCGGCCCGCCAGCTCCGCGCCGCCCGCGCCGAGCAGCGCCGCCGCCGCGGGGTTCGCGTAGGTCAGCCGGCCGTCCTGGTCGAGGGCGAGCACCCCCTCCGGCAGCCGGTCGGCGGCCTCCACGTCCGGCTGGGAGGCGTCCGGCGGGATCGGCGCGCTGACCGGCGCGAGGGCGTGCTCGCGCACCCGCGCGGCGAGGTCGGCGTCCGCGAGGGCCGCGCCCAGCGCCGCCGCCACGGCCGTCAGCCGGGAGTGCGCCACCTGGCCCATCCCGCCGGGGAACTCGGGCCGCATCACCGCCAGCACGGCCACCGGCCGGCCGGCGACCAGGACGGGCTCGTAGACCGAACCGAAGGCGTAGGGCAGTTCGGTGGCGAGCTGCGGATAGCGGCGGAGCCGGTCGCGGGTGTCCGTGACCTGGATGTTCCGCGCCGTGCGGTAGCACTCCGCGACGGGCAGGGCGGCGGAGACCGGGATGCGCCACCAGGTGTGCAGCAGCTGGGCCGGCAGACCGGCCGTGGCGACCAGGACCAGGGAGCGCCCGTCCGGGGCGTGCACGAAGACCCCCGCCGCGTGCCCCTCGGCCGCCCGGGCGGCCTGGGCGGCGCTGTCGGCGACCACCGCCTCGAACGCCTCGGCCGCACGCCGCCCCGGACGGGTCGTCCCGCCGTCCGGGGCGCCGATCCGCTGGGTCACCGCGGACCGGGTGCGCGACTGGTCATACGGTGACCGTAGCCGCCGGGCGGTCGCCGGGCGCCGGTGGACTGCGGCAGACGGGTGACCCGGGGGACCCTCACCGCCGGGCGATCTCCACCTCCGGATACCGTGCCGACGCCCGCTCCAGCAGGGGCTGCGGACGCCGGCGCAGCTGCAGGTCGAACAGCGCCCGGTTGTAGCGGCGCGTCACCTCCACCGCCCGGATGCCCCGCGTCGTCGCCCCGTAGTCGAGGCCCAGCTGGTCGGCGAGGACCGCGATGTCGTTGAACGACGTGTGCTCCGTGCCGTCCACGGTCACCCAGCGCCGCCAGCCCGTCAGCCGTCCCCAGTCCCGGTCCCACGACTCGTCCGGGCCGCCCGGCGAGTGGTGGGCCCGGGTGCCGAGGAACAGGAACGGCCGGTCCAGCCCGCCCGCCGGGATCAGGTCCGACGTGCTGCCGTCCATGTCGACGCCGGCACGCACCCGGGGGTCGTCGAGCATCGCGGGGATCGCGCTCGCGCCGCCCGCCGAGTGGCCCGACATACCGATCCGGGACGCGTCGACCAGGCGGGCGCCGCGCCAGCCGGAGGGCGCCGTCAGCCTGGTGATGACGAACGACACGTCCGCCGCGCGGCTGCGGTGCACCCGGGTCATGAACTCCCGGCTGCCGTCCAGGGCGCACGCCGAGCAGCCCGCGACCCGGCCGTCGGGGAAGGTCACGGCGTAGGTCTCGCCGGTGTGGTCGATCGCCGCCGCCACGTATCCGTGGCTGGCGAGGTCCTCGGCGAGTGCGGTGAGGGTGACGCGCGGCTGGGTGTAGCCGGGGGAGAGGATCACGAGCGGGCGGCTGCCGGGGCGCCCGGCCGGCGGCGCGTCCACCAGCGCGTGGGTGCGTACCGTGCTCAGCACGGCGGGCGGCAGGTCGGGTGCGCGCTTGCCCTCCAGATACAGCCGCGACTCCTCCGCCGTCATGTACCGGGTGCGCGTCCCGCGCCGCTCGCGCGTCGGGTACCAGACGGTGACCATCAGCTCGCGTGTGTCCGACTCCGGCGACCAGGGGTCGGGGCGCGAAGTGTCCGTCAGGTGCAGCACGGTGGCGCCGACGGGATGGGGGCCGGTGGGCGCGGGCAGGTGGAGGTCGACGTCCGCGGGGTCGTCCGCGGCGGCCGTGGCGGGCGCGCCCAGTAACAGCGCTCCGCCGGCGACGGCGGCGGTCTGCAGCAGCCGCCTGCGCGGGAGTTCAGCCATGGGTTCCGTTCCTCTCGCTCGGGAGCCCGATCGCTCGGGAGCTCCCGATGCTAGGAACGGCCCGCACCGCGCCGCGTCCGCCGCCGTGGCGAACTCGCCTGCACCGTACGGAGGGTGGTCATCCCGTGGGCGTACAGGCGTCACCCGGGCGGCGTAGCCCGCCGTCAGCCCCCGGTGATCCCCAGCACCGCGAAGCCCGCCGCCGCAAGCAGCGCGCTCCCCACCGTCAGCAGCGGCAGCCGGTCCACCAGCCGGGTGTCCCAGGCGCCGCCCGCTCCGGACAGCAGCCGCATCAGCGGCGTCAGTGCCCGTCCGGCGCCGAAGCCGAGCCCCGCGGCCAGCGCCGGGGCGGGCGGGCCGCCCGCCAGCAGGACCGCCAGGACCAGGGCGTACGGGGCGCTCGCCGAGACGTACGTGCGCACGCCCGTGCCCAGCTCGAAGCCGAACTGCAGGGTGCCTCGCACCAGATGGCGCCGCAGTACGTCCTGCGGGATCTGCCGGGCGTTCTGCGGCAGCGGCAGGCTCAGCCGGCCCGAGTCGCGCAGCGCCGCCGTGAGCGCGCCGGCCACGATCAGCCCGTACCGCACCCCCGCCGGGAGCGGCGCGAAGAGACCGGACAGCAGCCACAGGACCGTCGCCGAGAGGGTCGCCCCCAGCAGCAGGCCCAGGGTGAAGACACCCAGGATCCGTGCCCGTTGATGCAGAGCCCGCCAACCTGGCGAGGCCAGCGCGAAGGCGCTGTTACGCGTTCAAACGGAGCCGGACAGCGAGTAGCCCGCGAGGCCGCCCGTCACCGCCCAGGTGAGCAGCGGGGCGTACAGCGCCGCGACGACGGCCGCCGTGCCCAGCAGCAGTACGGGCAGCGCCGGGTCGGTGAGCCGGGGGCGGGCGGTGGTGGTGCGCGCCACTCACGCCGTCCCGGTGAGGTAGCGCCACGTCGTCGAGCCGACGACGCCGTCGGCGGTGAGGCCGTTCGCGGACTGGAAGCCCTTGACCGCGGTCTCCGTCAGCGTGCCGAAGTTGCCGTCGACGGTGAGTCCGTAGCCGTGCTTGTTCAGCTGCCACTGGGCGCCGCGCACCGCCGCGTTGACATCCCCGCGCCGCACCGTCACCACCAGCACCGGCCAGGTCGCCGGTCCCACGCTGCCGGTCGGGCTGAGGCCGCGGGAGGTCTGGAACTCCGACACCCGCGCCTCGGTGTTCGCGCCGAAGATGCCGTCCGCCGTGGTCGTGAAGCCGTGGTACGTCACCAGGTGCTGCACCGTGTACACGTCGGGTCCGGTCGCGCCCCGGGCGATGGTCGGCCAGGAGACCGTGCCGGCGCAGTCGCAGTCCGTCGTCCAGCGGCAGATCGACTTCACCCAGCCGGAGCCGGTGTTGCGGTACCCGTCGTGGCAGCGGCGCTCGATACCGCAGCCGCACGTGCCGCAGGCGCCGGAGTAGCGCCACAGCCAGCCGTCGTACGTCCCCGAGTAGCACTGGTTGGGACGCAGCGTCCAGGTGACGCCGTCGTTCTTGTGGAAGCCGGTGTTCGTGCCCGACGTCACGCACGCGTCCGTGTAGACGGTGCTCGGGCCGCAGCCCGGCGAGCAGTTGTGGTCCACCGCGTACGAGGGGCAGGCGCCGGTCCAGATGTCGTAGCCGTCCGCGTACGCCTCCCGGGCCGCGGAGAACACGCCCAGCGCCGCGAAGCCGGCGGCGGTGGCGGCCTGGAAGACCGTACGGCGGGGGAGGGCGGCGCCGAGCGCGGAGCCCGTGCGCGGTACGGAGCGCCGGCGGGCGTTCGAGCCGGGGCGGCGCAGCAGGGGGACGTCGTCGAGCGCGGTCATGGGGTGCTCCTCAGCTGTCCGGGGTGGAGGTCGTCCAGCAGGTGCAGCAGGGCGGTGGCCGAGCCCAGCGGCTCGGAGCGCACGACCCGGCCCTCGGCGTCCGTCGCCACCGCGAAGGGGGTCGCGATCGCGTCGTACGCCTCGAACAGGTCGGCGCGGTGCGGCAGGACCGGGAGCACGGATACGGCACCGTCGCCGCCCGACGGTGCCGCACCCGCGTACAGGGCCCGTACCTGGGCCGCGTCCGAGCCGTGGCGGGCCGACCACGCGCCGGCCTCGCCGAGCACGTACGCGCAGGTACGGCAGTCCGCGTCGAGGAAGAGCAGCACGCCGGGGCGGCCCGGCTCCAGTACGCCGGCCAGTCCGGGCGCGTCCGCGCCGGGAGTGAGCCCGACGCGCCCGGGGCGCTGGGGCTGCGTCCGGGAGAGCTGGTGGACCTGGCGGACCAGTCCGGACACCACCAGGGCCAGGAGCAGGATGGCGGCCCAGGAGGCGATCAGGGCGCTGGTGGTGAAGTCCATGACCGGGCGGCTCCTTCGGAGGGCGGGGACGGTTCGTACATGGCGGCGGGGAGGGTCCACAGCAGGAGTGCGCAGGCGGGGGCCGCCAGCAGCAGCGTCGCGAGGGCCTCCCCGCCGAGGTCCCGCGGGTCCGGCGGACCCGCGCCGGCCGCCTGGGCGGCGGCCGCGGCGGCGAGTACGGCGAGGGCCACGGCGCGGCGCGTCACCCAGCGGCTCATCGGCAGCGCGGTGCGCGAGCAGCCGCAGGGGCCGTGGCGGCCGGTGGCGGTGACATGCCGGGCGTAACCGGCGTACACCAGGAACAGGCCGGATCCCAGGGCGAGTACGGTCGCCGGCCAGAGGCGGCCGCCGCCCAGCCACGCCACGACGCACGCCACCCCGAGCACGCCCTCCGCCGCCGGCACCGCGAGGGCCGCGGTGCCGGCGGCGCGAGGCGGCAGGACGCCGTGCGCGCGCAGCGCCTCGGGGAGCGCCGACGGCCGGGAGAGGTGCGACAGGGCGCCCGCGAGCAGGCTGAGCGCGACGACGGCGGCGGCGAGCGCGCCGGGGAAACCGCTCATCGGCCCCTCAGTCCCCGAGCCGCAGCGCGAGCCGCCCGACGAGCTCGGGCACCCGCTCCACGGCGGTGTCCGACAGGGGGACGACCGTGGCCCAGACCTCGGGGGCGTTCAGGACGAAGAAGGGGCTGCCGTCGGAGAGGGTGTCCCGGAACAGCTCCCCGGAGCCGACCGCCACCCCCTTCCACGGCGGCAGTTGGTCACCGTGCCCCTTGCCGCGCCGGGTGAACTCGACCAGGCCCAGCCCCGGCACCTCCTTCGTCACCGTGGCCGCGCCGGCGAACCCGCTGCCGGCGGCCGCGTCGGGGACGAGGACGAGTCCGGCGCCCGTCTCGGTGATGCGCAGGGTGCGCAGCAGGGCGAGCACGCTGGCGGTGTCCAGTCCGTACAGCCGCGTCACCATGGCGTACCGCCGCCCGCGCCAGACGACGAGCAACGGCCGCTCGAGCAGCCCGGACCGGGGCTCGCGCTCCTCGGTGACGGCGGTGAGGAGCGTCCCGCCCTGGAAGGTCAGCTCGCTGTCGTACGCCGTGACCCCGAGCGACGCGGCGACGCTCTCGCCGAGCGACACGGGCCCGGCGGTGAACTCGACGAGCCGCCCGCCGACGAGCACCTCGACGGCGGAGGTGAAGGGTTCGCGCAGGTCGAGATCGCTCTCCAGCCGATACGCCGCACCGTCGAGCGCACGGTGACTGACGACGACCGCTGCTGCCATGGCGTCCTCCGGGGCACTGAGTCCTGCGGACCGCT
Organism: Streptomyces sp. NPDC051940; assembly: GCF_040680895.1. NCBI lineage: Bacteria > Bacillati > Actinomycetota > Actinomycetes > Kitasatosporales > Streptomycetaceae > Streptomyces > Streptomyces sp. NPDC051940. The sequence goes on from NZ_JBFAXR010000017.1 coordinate 44,043, forward strand.
GACGCGAGGGACAGTAGGGATGCGCTTTACGCCTGTCAATGAACAGTCAACCGTGGCGCAACCGCCGTGCAGTCACCGTTGGGTGACGTCTCCACCGACCCGCGGCACCTGGTCCGCCCACGGCAGATCGTCGGCCTGCACCAGAGTCTCGCCGGCGAGGCAGCCCGGAGTCACGCCCGTGAACGCCACCACGTCGCGGTGGAGATGGGATTGGTCGGTGTAGCCGCACTCGGCGGCCACCCGGGCCGCCTCCTGGCCCACCGCCAGGCAGGTGGCGGCCCGGTCGAAGCGCACCAGCCGCACCGCGCGCTTGGGCGGCAGCCCGATCTGGGCGTGGAAGCGCGCCCACAGTCGTTTGCGGCTCCAGCCCAGCTCGGCGGCCAGCCCGTCGATCCGTACCCGGCCCCGGTCGGCGACGATCCGGTCCCATGCCCACGCCAGCTCCGGGTCGATGGCCGGGGCGTCGGCGGACATGCGCGCCAGCAGCTCCTCCACCAGCGCGAAGCGCCGCTCCCAGGACGCGGTCTCGCCCAGCTGCTCGGAGACGAGGGCCGAGCGCCGCCGGCCCCACAGGTCGTCGAGGGACACCACGGTGCCCTCCAGGTCCGCCGGTTCCACGCCGAGCACCGTGCGCGCGATGGCGGGGGACAGCCGCACCTGCATCCACTCCACGCGCGCGGCCCGGATGCGCGCCGCGCCGCCGGAGCCGAAGCCGAGACCGGTGACCAGGTTTCCCGACTGCCGCCGTCCGGTGCCGTCGTGGATGACGGGTCCGCCCGCGCCGCAGGCCAGCGCCAGCGTCAGCACCGGGTGCGGGTCGAGGCGGTGGTCCACCGGAGCCGGGCCGCGGTCGCGGAAGCCGGACACGACCACGCCGGGCACGCGGCTGGGCCCGGCCGGGCGGGCGAGGTCCCAGACGGGTTCGAGCTCGGCAGTCGGCATGCCGCCATGGTACGTGCGCAGGTGGGAGCGCCGACAGGAACATTTCTCCAATCCGCCGGGCCGCCACGGCGGTAAGGCTGTCGCCCATGACTGTCACCGAGACCGCCGAACCCCCGCGTGCCGCAGGCCTCTTGCGCCCGTACGCGGGGAGCTTCGCCGCCGTCGTCGTCCTGCAGGTCGTGGGCGCCCTCGCCGGGCTCGCGCCGCTGCTCGCCGTCGTCGAGCTGGGCCGTACGCTGCTGGCGCCCGGCCCCGCCGACCACGGGCACGTCCGCACCGTCGTCGCCGTGGGCGCGGCCGGCCTGCTGGTACGGCTGCTGTTCACGGCCGCGTCGTCGGGGGTCGGGCATCTGCTCGACACCCGCGTGCAGCTGGCGCTGCGGCGGCGGCTGGCCGCGGGCCTCGGACGGGTGCCGATCGGCTGGCTGGCGCGGCGGCGCAGCGGGGAGCTGGCGAAGCTCGTCGGGGAGGACGTCAGCGCCGTCCACCCGTTCATCGCGCACACGCCGGGCGAGATGGTGTCCGCGTTCGTGGTGCCCGTGGTCTCGCTGGTCTATCTCTTCACCGTGGACTGGCGACTGACGCTGATCACCCTGGTCCCGGTGCTGCTCGCCGTCGCGCTGGTGCCGCTGATGATGACTCCGACGAGGCTGCGGGAACAGAAGGAGTTCGACGCGGCGATGGGGCGGATCTCGGCCTCGGTCGTGGAGTTCGTGCAGGGCATCGCGGTGGTGAAGGCCTTCGGCGGCGCCGACCGGGCGCACCGCGAGTTCCGCAGCGCGGTCGACGACTTCACCCGCTCCTTCTACGCGATGGTGCGCGGCCTGTCCGGGGTCGCCGCCGGCATGCAGGTGGCGCTGTCACCGCCGTTCGTGCTGCTGGCGGTCCTGACCGGCGGGGCGTACCGGATCACCGGCGGCGGGCTCGCACCGGCCGACCTGCTGCCGTTCCTGCTGCTCGGGCTCGGGCTGACCGCGCCGGTCGCCGCGCTCGGGCACGGCTTCGACGATCTGCAGGCCGCGCGCCGCGCCGTCGGCCGGATCCGGGACGTGCTCGCCGAGCCGGCGCTGCCCGAGCCCGCGCGGCCCGTCGCGCCGCAGGGGCACCGGGTGGAGCTGCGCGACGTCCGCTTCGGTTACGAGGCCGGCCGCGAGGTGCTGCGCGGCGTCGACCTGGTGCTGGAGCCGGGGACGGTCACCGCGGTCGTCGGGCCGTCCGGGAGCGGCAAGTCGACGCTGGTGCAGCTGCTGCCCCGGTTCTTCGACCCCGACCACGGATCGGTGCTGCTCGGCGGCGTCGACCTGCGCGAGGTCGGGAGCGGCGAGCTGTACCGGCGGGTGTCCTTCGTCTTCCAGGACGTACGGCTGCTGCGCGCGTCCATCGCCGACAACATCGCCCTCGCCGTGCCGCACGCCGATCCCGACGCCGTCGTACGCGCCGCGAAGCTGGCGAACATCCACGACCGGATCCTCGAACTGCCGCGCGGCTACGACGCCGTGATCGGCGAGGACGCCCGGCTCTCCGGCGGCGAGGCGCAGCGGATCTCGATCGCCCGCGCCCTGCTCGCCGACGCCCCCGTCCTGGTCCTCGACGAGGCGACCGCCTTCGCCGACCCGCAGACGGAGGCGGCGGTACGCGAGGCCCTGATGGACACCCGGGGCGAGCGGACCACCCTGGTCATCGCCCACCGCATGGAGACCATCGCCGACGCCGACACCGTCGTGATGCTGCGCGACGGGGAGATCGCCGAGCGCGGCACGCCCGCCGAACTGCTCGCAGCCGACGGGGAATTCGCCGCCTTCTGGCGGCTGCACACCGGCGCCACCGAAGGAGACGGAACCCGATGATCAGCATGCTGCTGCGCGTGCTCGGCCACGAGTACGCAGGGCGGGTGCGCCGCACCGTCGCCCTGATGACCGCGACCGCCGTCGCCGAGGGGCTGTCGTACGCCCTGCTGGTCCCGGTGCTGCGCGCGCTGCTCGGCGACACGCCGGACGACGCCTGGCCCTGGCTGCTCGGCTTCGGCGCCGCCGTCGCCGGCTACGCCGCCCTGCGCTACGTCAGCGACCGGTCCGGCTTCCGCGCCGGGACCACGATGCTGCACGGCATGTACTACCGGCTCGGCGACCATCTCGCCCGGCTGCCCATCGGCTGGTACCGGCCGGACCGCGTCGGCGAGGTGTCGGTGCTGGCGAGCCAGGGCGTGCTGCAGGCGATGAGCGTCATCGCGCACCTGCTGGCGCCGTACGTCTCCGCCGTCGCGACCCCGCTGACGATCGTCGCCGTGATGCTCGTCTGCAACTGGCAGCTGGGCCTGGCCGCCCTGGCCGCCGTCCCGGTCGTCGCACTCGTCCAGCGCCGCACGGCCCGCGCCACCACTGCCACCGACACCGAGCGCGTCGCCCGTGAGCGCGAGGCCACCGGCCGCGTCATCGAATACGTGCAGGCCCAGCCGGTGCTGCGGGCCGGTGGCCGCACCGCCGAGCGCTTCGGCCTCCTGGACGACTCCCTGGCCGGTCTGCAGCGCGCGTCCCGCCGCTCCACCCTGTCGGCGCTGCCCGGCGTGCTCGGTCTCGCGGTCACCGTGCAGGCGGGCTTCACGGCGCTGCTCGCCCTCGGCGCGTATCTCGCGGTCGGCGGGGACGTCGGGGCCGCCGAGGTGCTGGCCGTCCTCGTACTCGCCGCGCGCTGCGCCGACCCGCTGCTCTCGCTCGCCGAGCTGGGCGGCAGCCTGCGCGCCGCCCGCGCGGAACTCGCCCGCCTCGACGAGGTTCTGCACACCGAGCCGCTGCCGGAGCCTCGCGAGCCGCGCCGGCCGGCGGGCCACGGAGTGGAGTTCGACGCCGTCACCTTCCGGTACGGAGAGCGCACCGTGGCCGACGGGTTGTCGCTGTCCGTCCCTGCGGGGCAGCGCCTCGCCGTCGTCGGACCGTCGGGCGCGGGCAAGACCACGCTGCTGCGGCTGCTCGCCCGCTTCTACGACGTGGACGCGGGCGCGGTGCGGGTGGGCGGTGTCGACGTCCGGGACATGGCGGCGGAGGAGCTGATGAGGCAGACCGCCATCGTCTTCCAGGACGTCTATCTCTTCGCCGGCACCATTGAGGACAACGTACGCCTCGGCCGCCCGGACGCCACCGCCGCCGAGCTGCGCGCGGCCGCCGCCGCGGCCCGGCTCGACGAGGTGGTCGAGCGGCTGCCCGGCGGCTGGGCGGCACACGTCGGCGAGGGCGGCGCCCTGCTCTCCGGCGGGGAGAGACAGCGCGTCTCGATCGCGCGGGCGTTGCTCAAGGACGCGCCGATCGTGCTGCTGGACGAGGTGACGTCGGCCCTCGACCCGGTCAGCGAGGCCGCCGTGCACGCGGGCATCGAGCGGCTGATGGCGGGCCGGACGGTGGTGATGGTCGCGCACCGGATGCGCACGGTACGCGGCGCGGACCAGGTCGCCTTCCTCGACGGCGGCCGCATCGTGGAACAGGGCGGCCACGAGGAGCTGCTGCGCCGGGGCGGCCGTTACGCCGCGTACTGGGCCCTCGGCCTCACGGCGGCGGAACCGGCGTAAGGGGGCGTGCGGGTACCCGCCGTCGGGGCGGGTCCGGGCCACGGCGGACGGTTACGGTGTCAACCGGCCGCCGTGGCCGTGGACCGGTCCGCCGGTGCCTCGGCCGGGGCGCGCCACCAGCGGCGCGAGACCATGGCGGCGAGCCCGGCGCCGGCCGCGTTGAGCAGGACGTCGTCCACGGACGACACGCGGTCCAACCGCAGGACATACTGCGCGACCTCGACGAGGACCGAGCCCCCGGCCGCGAGCGCCAGGATGCGCGACACCGACGCCAGTGCCGCGAAGCGCAGCGGGGCGAGGAAGCCGAACGCGGCGAACACCAGCAGGTTGCCGACGACCTGGACCGTCGCGGCCACCGGGGTGTCCGTGAGGACGGTGACCAGGTCCCGCAGCGGCACCAGACTGACGACGGCGCCGTCCTCGTCGCCCCGCAGCATGATCATCCAAACCCAGGGCACGGTCCCGTAGACGATGCCGACCTCGGCCACGGAGGTGCGCCACGCCGGGGCACCACCGCCGACCCGGCGCCGCGCCAGCACCCACACCGTCGCCGCGGCCACCGGCAGCGCGGCCACGGTGATGACCACCACTCCGGTGATCGTCCCGACCCACCCATGCCACCCGTCGAGCATGCCGCTCCCGTCTCAGTCCACGTATCCCCAGCGGTTCTACCAGCGACCACGTATCGGCGGCGTATGGATCCCGTATCGAGTGCCGAGCCCGCCTCGCCCTGCTCAACGACCGCTGCCGGTACGGGAGTACGATTCCCGCACCGATAAGCGATGTTGGGGGGCGGATGGTTCGGGCGGGGGCGCGTGGGCTGTGCAGGTTTCTCGTTCTGGCCGCCACGGCGATGGTCGCACTCCTCGGCACCCCGGCCGCGTCCGCCGACGACACCGATCCGTGCGACGCCGTCTCGCTGAACGCGAGCCCCGTGTCGTCTCGTGTCGAACTGTTCGAGCGGGGGAGTCACAACGGGACGGTCGTCACGGAGACCGTGATGAGGATCCCGAAATCCTGGCTGTTCGCCGAAGGGCTCTTCTTCTCGCCGCGCTCCGCCGCCTACCGCGAGGCCATGCGCTGTCTCGTGGCCGATGGTGAGGGGACGGAACCCCGCTACGCGGAAGAGCGTGACAACCTGCCGGTCGTCGTCGCCGAGGGCGGTTCCATCACGGTCACGGACACCGTCCGCCTGACGATCGTCGACGAGTCGTCCCACGACGTCGGGCCCTGGCGGATCGGGCTGGACGCCCACGGCTACGAGCTGTCCCTCGAACCGCCGCCGGCACTGACGTCGGCGACGTGGAAGGTGATGCTCGTACGAGACGGAAACGATCTCCTCACGGCGGATCCCGCGCCCGACGACCTGTCCACCGACGCCGAATACATCTGGTCCTCGCTGCGATCCGACGACGGTGGGACCCTGGACCTCAGCCTGTCCGCACCATGGCGTATCCGGGCGATGGCCCTGTGGGGAGAGTATCCCCAGAACGTGTACGTCCTGGCGGCCCACACCGCCTGTCTGCTCCTCGTCCCCGTCGCCTACGCCGTGAGCCGGATCCGGGAGCGCAGACGTGGCTATGGGCCACCCCACGTCGGGGTCCTCTCCGCCGCCGTGGGCATCCAGGCGGTCATCGCAGTGTGCAATCTGCTCGACTTCGGGATGATCTGGGCGCTGCAGGAAGTACGGAGCGACCTCCTCGCGCCGGTCCGTTCTCGTATCAGACGTGGGTCGCCGCCGGCTGGGCAGCGGTCAGTTGCGGCATCGCCTGGCTGGGGGCGACCGGTTATGCCGTTCGACGTCGCCGACTGCTGGCGGGCCTGATCCCTGTGGTTCCCGCGGCGCCACTGCTCCTCCGCTTCGAGGGCCCTTCCGTGAACGGGGCCCTGGCCGCGGGTACCGTTCTTGCCGGACTGACCTTCACCGGAGTGTTCGCGCTGAGTCTGCGCGTGTGGAGGACGGTGCGGGACCGGCCCGTGCTGCGCCGGCATCTGGTCGTCCCGATCGTCCTGGGCGTTGCCGCCGCCGCGCTGACCGCCACGATGCACTTCCAGGACACGGTCGACAGCGAGCGGCAGCGGAACTGGCTCATGGACGATGTCGTGACGTCCCTGCTCCCCCATGCCCTGGACTTCCCGTCGTACTTCTACGACAGCATCCGCTACATGTGGTGGCTGGTGATCCTGGTGGCCGCCGTCCCCGTACTGCGCGACCTGCCGGCGAGCGCCCGCGTCAGCGACTCTGTCCGAGTACTCGTGGTGCTGCTGGGAGGTATCGCGCTGCAGGACTGGCCGGACACGTTCGTGGGCATCCCTTCGCCTCTGATCCCCCTGCTGACCGCGATCGTTCTGCTCGGCGTCATGCGGCTCAACCGGCGCCGCGTACTGCTCGACCAGCAGGTCCTGGTCACCGCGTCCGCGGCGACCGCTGCGGGGCCCACGCTTGCCGAACTTATCGCGGGAAGCACCGAGTCCGTCAGAGGCGATCTGCACGCGGTCGCGCTGCGCTATCACGCGCTGGAGCAGGAAGGCCGCAAACTGGACGCCGAGCACCGGGTGACGGCCGAGATGAACGCGGCAGCCTATTCGGTCAAGCGCGAGAACCTCGAGGCCGAGCTGCGCGACCTGTCGCGTTGGCCTCCGCGCAACCCGACCGCGCTGTCACTGGTGGCCGGTCAGTCCGCTCAGCCCGGTCAAACGGTGAGCACCCAGGACTGGCTCATGCCCGCCGGCGTCACGCCGGTCGACGTCTCCCTGAACGTCGGTCCGGGGCCCACCCCTTGGCAGAACGGGATCCAGTCGGCCGTGCTGACCACCACCCTGGGGCTGCCTGTGATCGCCTATCTGGTCTACGGCAACTACGGGGGATCGTGGTGGGTCGACCAGCTCCAAGGGTGGTTCGGGCCCATGTGGCTGGTGTACAACCTCCTGTTCTGTGCACTGCCCTGGGCGGCCAGTGGGTTCCTGCTCGGCTTCTTCTGGCGGGAACTGCCGGGCAAGCGGGGGCCGGTCAAGGTGTTGTCCGTCGCCGCCGCGTTCACCTCGGCCATGGTGGTCGACCGATTTCTCTGCCATGTGTTCGACCAGCCGGAGCCGCCCTACCGCTGGGGCGTCACCGGGCTGCTGATCATCGGGCTGACGGTGACCGGCATCCTCATGGACGGACGGGCGTTGCGCCGTCAGCGGCCCTCCTGGGCCACGTTCTGGAGCCCACTGGTTTCCGTCTACCGGCTGGGTGCCGCTCAGACCGGGCTGGCGTTCGTCGTGGCCCAGACCGCGGCCATCGTGGGCCTGTGGCTTCAGCTGCGCACGGGGACGGAGTCGCCCGCCGTCGCGCCCGCACCTTCTGCGGAGAAGTAGCACGGAGCCCTCGGCCCGTGACGGGGGGTCGGTCGGGGCTCGACGGCGGCCGTTAAGCCTGGCTGAACGGGTCTTTCCCCGACTGTCATTGCTCCCGCGAGCGCGTCCGGCAGATCATGGAGGAGCCCGGCCGGCGCTCTCCACAGTCTTCACCAGACGGGACAGTGCCATGCCCTTGAACGCCGCCGATACCTCCGTCATGCCTCGAAGAGGCGCCGGCCGGAGCCGGAGGACGGAGGAGTTCGAGTCGTTGCGGCCGCTGCTGCTCTCGATCGCCCACGGCATACTCGGCTGCGGCGGTGAGGCGGAGGACGCCGTGCAGGAGTCCTGGCTGCGGTGGCAGGCTGCGCCGACCGAGCCGCGGTCGTCCAAGTCGTACCTGTCGGTCGTGGTCACCCGGGTCTCGATCGACATGCTGCGCGCGGACCGGCGGCGGCGGGAGGAGTGCCTCGGGTCGCCGCTGCCCGAGGCGGTGCCGCCTGCGTCCGGCTCCCCGCATGATCCGGAGCAGGCGGTGCAGCTCGCGGATTCGGTGTCGGCCGCGGCGCTGGTGCTGCTGGAGCGGCTGTCCGAGCTCGAGCGGGCGGTGTTCGTGCTGCGCGAGGTGTTCGCCTTCGGCTTCCCGGAGATCGCCGCGGCGCTGGGCCGCTCGGAGGCGGCCTGCCGTCAACTCGCGGTGCGGGCGCGTCGCCATATGGACGCGGGCCGGCCCCGGTTCCAGGCCGACGGGGCGGAGCGCAGGGAGCTGGCCGGGCGGTTCCTCGACGCACTGCGGGACGGGGAGGTGGACGGACTGCGGGAGTTCCTGGCCGCCGGGTGACCGGTGACGGTGACGGGTGATGCCTGACGGGCGGCGTCCGTGACCCGGGCCGGGCGGCGCGGACGCGCCACCCGGCCCAGGTCACGGCGCGTGCCGTCCTACGGCTTCGCCAGCCGCAGGACCGCCACCACGCCCGCGTGGTCCGAGGGCCAGAAGCCCGTCGGGGACGAGCGGTCCGACTCCTCCTCGCCGATCACCTCGGCGGAGACGAAGCCGATGCCGTCCGGATCCGCGAGGACGTAGTCGATGCGGTGCGTGATGCGGCTCGGGTCCAGCAGGGAGTCCGTCTGGCCCGAGGTCCAGCCGCCGTCCGGGTCGCCGCCGGATCCGAGCCAGGCGTCCGCCAGGCCCGCCGCGGCCATGGTCCCGTAGGCGCCCGCGGTGTCCGTGGGACGGGAGTTGAGGTCGCCGGCCAGCACCACCGGGTGCGGCGAGGTGCCGAGCGCCGCCGCCAGCTCCTGGGCCTGCGCGTTGCGGACGGCCGCCGGGCCGAACGCCTCCAGATGCGTGTTGGCGAAGCGGAACGTCTTGCCGCGCACCGTGACGTCGACCGCGGACCAGCCGCGCGGCACGGTGAAGGTGAGACCGGGGATCGCGCTGGGGATCTCCAGCTTCACGGAGAAGGTGTGGGACTGCGGGTTCGCCGTCCGCAGCCGCGAGACCTGCAGCCCCTCGCGGACGATGATCACGTCACGGTCGGTGAAGCGCGCCTGCTCGGTCGCGGAGATCGGCAGCTGACCGGTGAAGTTGGCGTTCACGGCGACAGCCCGGTACGGCGTGCCGCGCGCGGCCAGCTCGTCGAGCAGCAACTGCAGGAAGTCGTAGGTGACCGCGACGTCGCCGTTCAGCGGACCCTTCTCCCACAGGGCGACCTCCTGCAGCCCGACGACCTCGGGCGCGCGCTCCGCCAGCAGGTCGGCGACGGCGCCGGCGCGCTCGGTGAAGTCGGTCGCCTCCATGTCCTTGTAGACCTGGCCGGCGCGCTGGATCAGCTCCAGCTGGCTCGTGGCGCCGAAGAGGGGCTGGAGGTTGGCCCCGAGATAGAGGTTGTACGAGGCCGTGCCCACCAGGCGCGACGCGTGCGCCGGCGGGTCGGCGGCGTGGCCGGGCGCGGCGCCCGCTAGCCCGGTGAGCAAGGCGAACAGTGACAGGAGCGCGCCGAGTGCGCGCGCCCCGGGTCTGCGTCGGCCGGCCTGCATGGTCCCCACCCCTTTGTGGTCGCGACGGATGTGCGCGGTACACCACCGGCGAAGTCCGGTGCCGTTCCGCCGAGTTGCTCTGAGGCATCCCAGCAGGGCGGCACGGGCGGCGGCAAGGTGCGGGAGGGAAGTGGCGCCAGGGAGGGCACGCCGCGGGCGGTGCGCTCGCCAGGGAGGGCACGCCGCGGGCGGTGCGCTTGCCAGGGAGGGCACGCCGCGGGCAGCGCGCTCGCCAGGGAGGGCACCCCGCGGGCAGCGCGAGCCCGGTGTCGCAGGCGGTGCGCTCGAGGTCGCAGGGGATGTCGCAGGGGCAGGCCCCGCGCCACCAGGTCCGCGCACACCCCTGGTGCAGCAGACCGACCGGCCGGTACGTTGAGCGTCCATCTGTCGCGGAAGGAACGCGATCTGCCTTGGGAGGAACGCGATGGACGCCGTCGTCACCTTGAAGCAGGGCCGCCTGCGCGGCCGCGTCGAGGACGGCGTCGCCGTCTTCCGCGGCATCCCCTACGCCCCCGCACCCGTGGGCGCGGCGCTGTACGGCGAACCGGGCACGCCGCCCACGTGGGAGGGGGTGCGCGACGCCGCGGAGTTCGGGCCGACAGCGCCCAAACCGCCGTACCAGCCCCCGTACGACCAGCTGCTGGCGGACCCGGACATCCCGGGCGAGGAGTTCCTGAACCTGAACGTCTGGACGCCCGATCCGGGCGGCTCGGGGCTGCCGGTGTTCGTGTGGATCCACGGCGGTGCCTTCCGCAACGGGTCGACGGCGGTGCCGACGTACGACGGCCGGGCCTTCGCCCGCGACGGGGTCGTCTTCGTCTCCCTCAACTACCGGCTCGGTGTCCCCGGCTTCGGCCTCTTCCCCGACGCCGCGCCGAACCGGGGGCTGGCCGACCAGCTGGCCGCGCTCGCCTGGGTGCAGGAGAACGTCGCGGCCTTCGGCGGCGATCCCGGGCGGGTGACGGTGGCCGGGGAGTCGGCGGGCGCGATGAGCGTGACCGCGCTGCTGTCCATGCGGGAGTCCGCGGGCCTGTTCCGGCAGGCCGTGACCCAGAGTGGTGCGGGGCAGGGGGTGGTGCGGGCGCAGGACGCGCGGCTGGTGATCGGGGAGACGGCGAAGCTGCTGGGCGTGGACGCGACGGCGCGGGCGTTCGCCGAGCTGCCGCCGGAGCGGGTCGTCCAGGCGCAGCAGACCGTCGCCGGTGAGCTGGCCGTGCACCGCGACGCCGAGCGCTTCGGGCCGAGCGTGGTGGCCGCGGCGATGGCGTTCCCGCCGGTCGTCGACGGGGCGTTCCTCGAACGTCCGCCGCTGGAGGCGATCGCGGCCGGCGCGGGCCGCGACGTGACCCTGCTGACCGGGACCACGACGGACGAGCAGCGGCTGTTCCTGGTGCCGAGCGGCGTCACGGGGTTCGTCGACGCCCAGGCCCTGGCCGCCCTGGCGGGACCGGAGGCGGCCGCCGTGTACGGCGCCGCCCGGCCGGACGACTCGCCCGGCGACGTCCTCGCCGCGGTGCTCACCGACCGCTACTTCCGTATCCCGTCGATCCGGATGGCCGAGGCCCGGGCCGGCGGTCCCGCCCGCACGTTCATGTACGAGTTCGCCTGGCGGACCGCGCACGAGAACCTCGGCGCCTGCCACGCCCTGGAGCTCGGCTTCGTCTTCGACACCCTCGCCGCCCCGGCCACCGGCGGCCTCACCGGCGGGGGCGCGCCGCAGGAGCTGGCGCGGCGGATGCACGGGGCGTGGGTGCGGTTCGCGGCCGACGGGGATCCGGGCTGGGAGCCGTACGACCCCGTGCGCCGGCCCGTGATGGTCTTCGACGAGCCGGCGTCCGGGGTCGTAAACGATCCGCGGGGCGACGAGCGGAGGCTGTGGGACTGACGGCCCTGGGGGCGCCGGAACGCCCAGCCCGCATGGGCCGAGCGCCCCGGACCCTCAGCCCACGTGCGCCAGCGCCGGGCGGACACCCTCCGCCGCCTGCTCGCCGCGCGGGCGCGGCGTGTTCATCAGGACGGCGACGGCCACCGCCGCCGCGAGCAGCACCGCCGACGCGATCGCGTACGCGTCGCCGAAGCCCTCCACCAGCGCGTCCTTGACCACCGGCGGCACCGGGGTGCCCGGCGCGGCGTGCTCGCGCAGCTCACCGGCCCCCGGCAGGCGGTCGGCGAGGTAGCCGGCGGTGGTGCTGGCCGCGACCGTGTTCAGGATCGCCGTACCGATCGAGCCGCCGATCTGCTGCGAGGTGTTGACCGTCGCGGACGCGACGCCCGCGTCGTCGTCCGTCGCGCCGTGCGTGGCGTAGTTCATGCCCGGTGCCATCACCATGCCCATCCCGACGCCGAGTACGAGCTGCGCGGGCAGCACCCCCGCCGCGTACGAGGTCGTCGCCTCCACGGTCGCCAGCCACCCCGTGCCCGCCGCGCCCAGCAGCAGCCCGGGCGCGATCAGCGCGCGCGGCGGCACCCGGGGCAGCAGCCGGGTGGCCAGTCCGCCCGCCCCGGCCAGTACGCCAGCCGTCATCGGCAGGAACGCCACGCCCGTCCGCATCGCCGAGTAGCCCTTGACGACCTGCATGTAGTACGTCAGGAACAGGAACATCGAGAACATGCCCACCATCGCCAGCGCCACCGCCAGATACGCGCTGCCGCGGGTGCGGCTGGTGAGGATGCGCGGCGGGAGCAGCGGATGCCGGGCGGTGCGCTCGTACAGCACGAACGCCGTCAGCAGCACCACGCCGAGGACGAGCAGCCCGGTCACCAGCCGCGAGCCCCAGCCCTCGGACTCGGCCTCGCTGCAGGCGTAGACGACGGCGGTCAGACCGCTGACGGAGAGCAGCACGCCGGGCACGTCGATCCGCGAGCCGCGCCGCACGCGGGTGTCCGCGGGGAGCACCCACCAGCCGGCCGCCGCGACGGCGGCGATGGGCACGTTGACGTACAGGCACCAGCGCCAGTCGAGATACTCGGTCAGCGCCCCTCCAGTGACGAGCCCGACGGCGCTGCCGCCCGCCGCGATGGCGCCGAAGACGCCGAACGCCGCCGCCCGTTCCTTCGCCTCGGTGAAGCTGATGGTCAGCAGCGACAGCGCCGTCGGCGCCAGCAGCGCGGCGAACGCGCCCTGCGCGGCCCGGGCGGTGAGCAGCGTGGCGAAGTCCGGTGCGGCCCCGCCGAGGGCGGACGCGGCGGCGAACCCGGCCAGCGCGATCACGAACGAGCGCCGGCGCCCGGCGAGGTCGGCGATCCGGCCGCCGAGCAGCAGCAGCCCGCCGAAGGCGAGGGTGTACGCGGTGATCACCCACTGCCGGTCGCCGTCCCCGATGTCCAGGTCCGCCTGGGTGGAGGGCAGCGCGATGTTCACGATGGTGACGTCCAGTACGAGCATCAGCTGTGCCAGACCGATGAAGAACAGCGCGGCCCAGCGCCGCGGCGCCTCGGATTCGGACGGTGTGTCGGACACGGTCGTTCTCCCCTGTGACGTGGGTGGTTGTGATGGTCACAGGGTGGCGGCGCGGCGCCTCACCCACATGGGGAGAAGTCCTCGGTTGCCGCCTCAGATCGCCCTTGGTCCCCGTCTCAGTTCGTCCTTGGCCCCCGCCTCGGACCCGCCCGCGTCACTCCGGCGCGTCCTCCTCCCCCGTCCCCGACAGAGCGAGCGCGACACCCGTGTCCGCCTCCGCGGCGCAGCCCGCGTCGAAGGCGATGCCGTACGCCAGCTCGCCGAGGGCCTCGCGGACCTGGCGCTCGCACTCCTCGTGGGCGGCGACCCAGGTGGGTATGCCGATCTGCGGCCGGCCGAGGGTGTCCCAGTGCTGCTGGGCCACCCCCAGGAGGTACGCCGCGTGGTCGCCCTCGCCGACGGCGACCGCCGCCTGGGCCAGCGCCTCCATGCACATGCCGATGCCGAAGCTGTCGTGCATCCGCTGCTTGACCTCCAGCGACGCCCGCGCGGAGCGCCGCGCGTCGGGGAAGCGGCCCAGCGCCAGCTCCGCCTGGGAGCGCAGGGAGTCGCCCCACGCGCGCATCCACCGTTCGCCGGCCTTGTCGCAGACGGCGCGCAGCTCGTCGAGGACGCCGAGGGCCTCCTCGGACCGGCCCATGGCGATCCGCGCGTGCGAGCCGACGGCCAGCGCCGTCAGTCCGGCCACGGTGAAGCGGTCGTCGTGCTGGTGCTCGGCGAGATGCGCGTCGGCCAGCGACAGCACCGCCAGCGGATCGCCCCGCAGGGCCGCCGCGCAGATCGCGACGCAGGTCGCCAGGTCCGCCTCGGTGGCACCGTAGTGCGAGGCGGCCGCGGTGAGCTGCGCGGAGCGCTCCTGCAGGACGGCGACGTCGCCCAGCTCCGTCAGCACCAGGCCGAGCGCGAACAGGGCCGTCACCCGTTCCGGGCCCGGGGCCGGATGCGCGGACAGCGCGCGTTCCAGATAGTGGCGGCCGTCCCTGGCCAGCCCGCAGGCGTACCACAGGAAGTACAGGTCCCCCGCGAACTCCAGGGCCGTGGGGCCGCCGTCCGCCTGGGCGAGGGTGAAGTCCAGGGCCACGCGCAGATTGCCGGCCTCGGCGTGCACCCGGTCGTACCAGGAGAACTGGTCCGGGCCCAGCCAGGCCGCGTTGCCCTCCCGGGCCAGGGCCAGATAGCGGTCGCGGTGGCGGCGGTGGAACTCCGCGTCCTCGCCGAGCCGGCGCAGCCAGCCCTCGCCGTACTCGCGGATGGTGTCGAGCATCCGGTAGCGCTCGCCGGCCGCCGTGGGCACCCAGGTGACGAGGGAGTTGCGGACGAGACCGGGCAGCAGGCGCTCCACGTCCTCACCGGTCAGATGCGCGTCGGAGCACACCAGACGGGCGCTCTCGGCGTCGAAGGTGCCCGCGAAGACCGACAGGCGGGCCCACAGCAGCCGTTCGGCCGGCGTGCACAGCTGGTGGCTCCAGCCGATCGCGGTGCGCAGCGCCTGGTGCCACGGGGGGTCCGCGTCGTGCACGGGGCCGCCGGTGTCGCCGAGGACCGCGAAGCGGTCCTCGAGCCGGGCCGCGAGGTCGGTGGGCGACATGTCGCGCAGCCGGGGCGCGGCCAGTTCGATCGCCAGCGGCAGCCCCTCCAGGCGGCGGCACAGCTGCGCGAGGTCCGCGCGGTTGTCGGGCGTGACCGCGAAGCCGGGCACTGCCTCGGCCGCGCGCTCGGCCAGCAGCACCATGGCGTCCGCCTCCACCACGGAGGGGTGCTCGTCCGGCACCGGCAGCGGCTCCATGACCAGCGTGTCCTCCTCCGCCATGCCCAGCGGGCGGCGGCTGGTGGTCAGCACGCGTGTCCCGGGTGAGGCCCGCAGCAGCAGGCCGAGGGTGAACGCGCACGCGTCCGTGAGGTGTTCGCAGGTGTCCAGCACGAGCAGCAGCCGCCGCTCGCTCAGGTAGTCGCCGAGTACGCCGGTCATCGGCCGGGCCGACTGGTCGGCGAGCGGCAGCGCCTCGGCGATGGTGTGCGCGAGCAGCGCCCCGTCGCGCAGGCCGGACAGCTCGATCCACCACACGCCGTCCGGGAACGCGGACCTCAGCCGGCGCGCGGCGTGCAGCGCGAGCCTCGTCTTCCCGACGCCGCCGGGGCCGGTGAGGGTCACCACCCGGCTGCGCTCCATCTGGCTCTGCAGACGTGCCAGCTCCCGCTCGCGGCCGACGAGTTCGCCGGTCTCGGGGGGTACGTTCCCCGTGTGGTGCTTCGGCTGCCGTGACGACACGGTGACTCCCCTTCCGGGCTGCGATGACCGGTTGCAGCCAGTGATAGCAACCCCACGGGTCCAGCGGGCCCGGATGGCACACTCTCCGCCAATCGGCAGTGGCCACGGGCATATGCGGGCGCCGGGGGCGCGGGTCCGGGCGTCCGGTGGTGCGCCGCGGGGCGGCTGTGGCGCACGTGCCTCCCGGGAGCGCCGCCCGTGCCCGGCGGCGGATCGGCGCACGCCTCACCCCGTTCCCGGGCGGGCGCGCTCCGCCGGGGTCGGCGCGCTCCCGCGCCTGGCGGCGTGCGCGCGTCCGCGGAAGGGGAGCGCGGTGGCGGCGCCGGGGCGACTGCGCCGCATGGCCGCCCCGCCTCGCAGGGCGATGTGCGTCTGCCGATGCGTGGCCGGACTGAATGCCCGGCTGTGGCGCGTGCGGCCTCTCGGCTCGGCGCGGGTCCGGGGGGCGGCCCCCGGGAGATCGCGGCTGTGCCATCATCCCCTTTCGTGGACACCGCTCACATAAGTCCCCTGTTCGCCGGTCGCGTCGCCGAGCTCGAGGTGATCCGTGCCGCGTTCGCGCGGGCCGGGGCGGGTGAGCCGGGTGTGGTGCTGGTGGCCGGGGACGCCGGGGCCGGAAAGTCGCGGCTGGTACGGGAGTTCGCGGCGCGGGCCCGGAGCGGCGGGGCGGTCGTCGCCGTCGGCGCGTGCCTGGACCAGGGCGCCGAGGCGCTGCCGTTCGCGCCCTTCGCCGGCGCCCTGCGGGCCCTGCGCGGCGCGATGGGCAGCCGGGCGGGCGAGGCCGCCGGCGGCGCGGACGGCGCGCTGGCCCGCCTGCTGCCGGAGCTGGGGAACCCTGCGGACGGCGACACCCCCGAACCCGGCGACCGCACCCGGCTGTTCGAGGCGGCCGTACGCCTGCTGGCCCGGGCGGCCGCCGACCGCGACGTCGTACTCGTCCTGGAGGACCTGCACTGGGCGGACCGCCCCACGCGCGAGCTGCTCGGCTACCTCGTACGCAACCTGCCGCCCGCCGCCCGCCTCCTGATCCTGGCGACCGTGCGCACGGACGCCCTGCAGGGCCATGAACCACGCCGCTTCCTCACCGAGCTGGAGCGCCTGCGCGGCGTCGTCCGCCGCGTCGAACTGCCCCCGCTCACCCCCGACGAGGTCCACGCCCAGCTGACCGGCATCGGCGGCGGCACCGCCCCCGAGCGGCACGTGGCCGAAGCCGTCCACCGGCGCTCCGGGGGCAACCCCTTCCTCGTCGAGGAGCTGGCCGCCGGCCCCGGCCTGACCGAGTCGCTGCGCTCACTGCTCCTGCTGCGAGTCGAGGCGCTGCCCGGTGCCGCCCGGGAGGTGGTGCGGACCGCAGCCCTGGACGCGGTGGCCGAACACGATCTGCTGGCCGCGGTCGCCGGCCTGCCCGAGGACGCGCTCCTGGACGCGTTGCGCTCCGCCGTCTCCGCCGGCGTGCTGACCCCCGTTCGGACCCCCGGCACGGACGGCTACGCCTTCCGGCACGCCCTGCTGCGCGAGGCGG
Source organism: Streptomyces sp. NPDC051940 (assembly GCF_040680895.1). Lineage (NCBI taxonomy): Bacteria > Bacillati > Actinomycetota > Actinomycetes > Kitasatosporales > Streptomycetaceae > Streptomyces > Streptomyces sp. NPDC051940. The sequence goes on from NZ_JBFAXR010000017.1 coordinate 61,174, forward strand.
TGCTCGACGACCTGCTGCCGGGCGACCGCCGCAGGCTCAGCCGCCGCTACGCCGAGGCCCTCGCCGCGGACCCCGCCCTGGTCCGCCCCGAGGAGCGGCACGTGCGCCTGGCCGGCTACTGGTACCACGCCCGCGAGCCGGAGCGGGCGCTGCCCGCGATCCTCGACGCGGTGACGCGGATGCGTGAACGCCGCGTGTACGACGGCCAGCTCGACCTGCTGGAGCGGGCGCTGGAGCTGTGGGACCGGGTGCCGGAGGAGACGCGCCGCCGTCTCGTCTGGCACTCCACCCTCGAGTCGTACCCCCGGCGGGAGCCGGGCGCGGGCCCGGAGTACCTGGACCTCCTGGCGGAGACCGTACGCGCCGCCTTCTTCGAATGGGCGGCCGAGCGCGGACTGCGGCTCGTCCGGCAGGCGCTGCGTCTGATCGACGAGCCGGGCGGCCCGGACTCCGACAGGGGCGAAGACCCGCACCGCGCCGCCTGGTTCTGGATGGAGTGCTCGCGGCTGACCGCGTTCCACGGCGCCGGCGACGGCCGGGCGGAACTCGACCGCGCCCACGAGCTGGTACGGGACACCCCGCCGGCCCCGGTGCACGCGGACCTGCTGAACCGGCTCGCGTCGTGGCGGCGCACCCGCCACGCCGACGCGGAGGCCGTCGAACTCGCCGAGCGCGCCGTGGCGTACGCCCACCGGATGGGCGCCGCCCAGCTGGAGCTCACCGCCCGCGCCACGCTGGCGCACCTGCGGGTGCAGACCGGCGATCCGCAGGCGATCGCCGCGCTGTACGAGCTGCGCGAGGCCGCCGCCCGTGCCGACGCGCCCAAACTGCTGGGCAGCGCCAACGTCAACCTCACCGACGCGCTGCAGCAGCTCGGCCGCTCGGCCGAGGCGGTACGGGCCGGGCTGGAGGGCGTCGAGGAGCTGAGCCGCCGCGGGCTGACCGGCTCGGCGTCCTTCACGGCCGCCAACACCGCCGAATCGCTGTTCTGCCTGGGGGAGTGGGACCGGGCCGGGCAGCTGATCGCCGAGTGGCGCCCCCGCGCCCTGGCCCGCAGCCGCGCCTCCATGGATCTGCTCGCCGCCCGCATCGCCGCCTGCCGCGGCGACTACGACGCGGTCCCCGCCCTGGTCGCCGCCGCCCGGCAGCGGGTGGGCCGGCTGGCGGAGCCGCAGTACGAACTGCCGCTGGCCGCGGTCGAGATGTGCGCGGCGGCCGGCCGGGGCCGCCACGCCGAGGCGTTCACGATGCTGGACGCCGCGCTCGACCTGCTGCCGCTGCCCGGGCAGGACGGGTACGTCACCCAACTGCTCATCAACGCCGCCCAGATCGCCGCCGACACCGCGGGCCTGCCCGGTATCGACCCCGCGGTCCACGGCGCGCTGCTCACCCGGCTCACGGCCGAGGCCGACCGGGGCCTCGACCCCGGCTGGCGCGCGCTGCTGCCGTGGCTGGCGGCCGAACTCGCCGCCGCCCGCGGCGCGGACGACCCGGCGCTGTGGGCGTCGGCCGCCGCGGCCTTCACCCCCGGCGCCCACCCGCACATCCAGGCACGCCTGGACCACCGCCGCGCGGAGGCGCTGCTGCGCACGGGCGACCCGGCCGTGCGCGACGAGGCGGCCCGGCTGCTGACCGGGGCGCACGCCCTGGCCGTCCGCCTCGGCGCGGTCCCGCGCCGCAGGGACGTCGAGGCCCTGGCGGCCCGCGCCCGCATCCCCCTCTCCGGGAGCCCGGACAGCGCCGCCCCCGCCCCGGACCCGCTGGCGGCGGCGGGCCTCACCGCCCGCGAACGGGAGGTGCTGCGGCTGGTCGCCGACGGCCGCAGCAACCGGCAGATCGCCGAGGAGCTGTTCATCTCGCAGAAGACGGCGAGCGTGCACGTCTCCAACATGATGGCGAAGCTGGGCGCGTCCAGCCGCGGCGAGGCGGCCGCGATCGCCCACCGCCTGCGGGCGTTCGCGGGCGACTGAGCACCACACCCACCGCCTGCGGGCGTTGCGGGGGCTACCAAGGGCCACCCGCGTCGTACGGCGTCAGTCCCGCCGCCCCGGGCCCGGGCACACCTCCACCTGCGGCTGGTCCGGGATGTAGCGGCGCCACATGTCCGCGACATACCGGTCGAGCCCCGCACGGCCCCCGTGCTGGCCGAGCAGCCGCTCGCAGATCGCGTCCGCCACCTTCTCCGGCGCGATCGCCAGCCGGTACGCCAGCGCGCTGCCGCCGAAGAGGACGATGGACGCCCCGTCGCGGGAGAACGCCAGGTCGGTGGTCTCCAGGGCCGCGCCCGACAGGGCCAGCGTGGGACCGAGGGTGCGGCCCGCCGCCAGGTCCCACAACTGCACGGCGCCGTCCCGCAGTTCGGCCAGTGTCGACCCGTCGGGGGAGAAGTCCAGCAGACCGTGGCCCTCCGACTCCTCGACGTCGCCGCCCTCGTGCGCGGCGGCGGGCAGCGTCTGCAGCCGTCGCCAGGTCCCCGTGTCGTACACGTCGACCGCTCCCGAGACCCGGGCGAGCGCCAGCCGGGCGCTGTCGTCGGCGAAGGCCATGGCACGGATCGGTTCGTTGCCGAACACGTCCCTGCGGATGAGCCCGCTGTCGAGCTGGACCAGGACGCCGGACGACGTCACGACCCAGCGGTCGTCCGGGCTCATCGCCACGCTGCCGGAGACGTTGCGGTCCTCCCGGTCCGCTTTGATCTCCGGCTCGTCGGCGCCGTAGCGGGAGTAGGGGGACTTCCAGGTCTTCAGCGACCGCTCCGCACCGTCCTCCGTCTCCACGGTCGCCACGAGTGTCCGCCCGTCCGACGAGACGGCCACGTCCCTCACCCCGGCCCCGTCGGGGCCGTACACGACCGGCTCCTCGACGGTCCGGTCCGCCCTGACGTCGCGGACGGTGATCGAGTACTCCTCCTGCGCGGAGGTTCCGCCGTACGCCAGATAGCGGCCGTTCGCGGAGAAGGCGCCGACCTGGTCGACGCAGGTGCAGCCCAGCACGTCCAGCGGCGAGCCGACGGACGCGCCGTCGTCGGTGTCGCGTACGCCGATGGCCGTGGGACGTTCGGAACCCTCGGCCTCCGACTCGACGGACCGCGGCCGCACGGCCGCCAGTCCGGAAACCGGGGAAGCCGCCAGGACCTCGACCGGAGGATCCGCGGGGACCACGTCCTGCGGGGCGTCCACCGGAATGGTGACGAGCCTTCCCGTGTCGGTGGCGGCACGCAGATAGCCGCCCCGGGGGCCGATGCCCACGGACTCCAGCCGTTCGTCGTCCGAACCGAAGGGGTAGGTGAAGTACGCCTTGGCCTCGCCGGGACGTGCCAGCCCCAACTGAGACGCGCCGAGCGAGGCGAGGTAGCGGCTGTCCTCGCTGAACACCACCGTGTCCACGCTGTACTTCTCGAACGGGCTCGAGCGGGCGCCGGCCCCCTCGGCGGAGAGGTCGACGACCACCGTCTCCAAGTCGGTCAGGGCCAGCCACCGGCCGTCGGGAGAGAACACGGGTCTTTCGCACCCGACGCCTGCGACCGCGTCCCGCAGCGCCGGCTTCCGTGTGGCCACCGACCACGCCCGGGTCACCACGCCCCCCGCCGGGTCCCGCGTGCAGTCGACCAGGTACCGCCCGTCGGGTGAGACGGCGGGAGGGTTGTCGGAGCCCGCCCGGAACGGTCCGGAGCGGCGTCCCGTCGCCGTGTCCCACACGTCCACCTCGGCCTGTTCGGCGAACACGTCGTCGCCCCGCTGGACGACGGCGTACCGCGCCCCTGGCGCGAGGTCGCGCAGTATGCCCTTCCCCACCTCGAAGCTCTCGAACGCGGGATTGCGGGAGCCCATGTCCACCGCCTCGAGCATGCCGTCCCCGGTCACGGCGGCGAACACCCTGCCGTCCGGCGTCATGGCCGGGGAGGGATCGTTCGTGTCGGGGTCCGTGGACAGGTCCGCGAGCCCCTTCAGACCGGCGTCCCGGGCCGCGGTGACGACGTCGAACCGCTCGCCCGTTCCGGCGTCCCACAGCGTGAAGTCCTCATCGCCCAGCAGCACGTCGCCACCGCTCTGGGTCACCCGCACCCCACGGGGATCGGCCCCGCCGGGCAGTCGCCTCGCCTGGTACGGGAGCTGGCCGAGCGTGGTGAGGAGCGCCGACTCCGACTCGTACGACTCGAACTGCCGCCAGGCGGCCACGCTGAACAGCTGCACCGCCTGGGAGTCGTCGAGGCGCAGCGCACTCGCCAGCGAGGCGAGGTTGGCGGCGCGGGCCTGCTTCTCGGCCCGGTCCCGCTCGTCGGCGAGCCGGCTGTTGTTGAACTGCTGCAGGGCGATGAACCCGAGCAGCGTCAGCACCACCGCCAGCGCCACCCCCGCCCTGACCTGCCGGACCCGGCGCCTGCGCCGGGTCTGCGCGGTCTGTGCGGCGGCGAGGTAGGTCCGCTCCAGCTCGCTGGACCGCAGATGCCGCGGCGCGGACTGGACGAAGGCCGCCGCGGCCCGCAGCCCGGTGCCGGTCAGCAGGTGCTCCGGGGTGCGCCCGGCCGTGTCCCAGCCGCGGGCCGACTCCAGCAGGCGCAGCCGCTCGCGCAGGGCCGCGCGGTCGAGGTCCACCCAGCGGCGCAGCCGCGGCCACGCGCGCGGGAGGGCCGGGGCGGCCAGCCGGATCCGGCCGCCGGACCGGCGCAGCACGCCGACCGCCTCGAAGGAGCGCAGCGCGTGCGCCAGCGCCGCCGACTCGTGTTCCGTCCGGCCGGCCAGGACCTCCTCCTCGCCCACGGCCCGGATCGCGTCCTCCGAGCCGTCGGGCTCCGTGCCGGGCGCCACCAGGCGCAGCAGCAGCTCCCGCACCGCCTCGCGGCTCGACGGGTCCAGCGCCGCGTACACCTCCTCGGCCCGCTCACCGAGCACCGGATCGTCGGCGGCCGTGCTCCGCGGGAGCAGCGGGCCCGCCGCCGCCTGGGCGGCCGCCGCCATCGCGGGCAGGTCGACGGCCGGGCCCGGGAGCGGGTCGACGGGCGCCGCCCCGGCCGGGTCCGGCATGCGCGGGTCGGGCCCGTCCTCCCGGCGGCGCAGGTCCTTCGTCGCCTCGGTGAAGCGGCTGAACCGCGGCGGCCCGAAGCCCTCGTGCGGGGTGATCGCGGAGCCCTGGAGCCCCAGCAGCCCGGTCAGCAGGTCCGTGGCCGACGGCCGCTCAGCCGGGTCCTTGGCCAGCGCGCGGGCCGCCTGCGCCCGCAGGTCCTCGGGCAGTACGCCGAGATCGGGGTCCTCGGACACGACGCGCAGCGCCGACTCCATGGCCGACGCCCCCCGGAACGGATCCTCGCCGGTGGCCGCGTACAGCACCACCGCGCCCCACGCGAAGATGTCCGCGGCCGGTCCCGCCCGGCCACCGGTCACGGTCTCGGGCGCCATGTAGGAGGGCGTGCCGACCATGACCCCGGTCTCGGTGCGGGTCATGTCGTCGGTGCGCGCGATGCCGAAGTCGATGACGCGGGGGCCGTCGGCCAGCAGCACGTTGTCCGGTTTGAGGTCCCGGTGCACCACGCCGGCCGCGTGCACGGCCGCCAGCGCGGTGGCGATGCCCAGCGCGACCCGGTGCAGCGCCGCCCCCTCCAGCGGCCCGTCACGCTCCACGGCCTGGCGCAGGCTGGGTCCCGGTACGTACTCGCTGACGATGTACGGGCGGGGTCCGTCCAGGTCCGCGTCGAGCACCCGCGCGGTGCAGAACGCGGCCACCTGGCGCGCCGCCCTGACCTCGCGCGCCAGCCGGTCGCGCATCCCGTCGGCGGCGGCGAGCGCGGGCCGCAGCGCCTTGACGGCGACGCGGTGACCGGCGTCGTCGTACGCCTCGTACACCACGCCCTGCCCGCCCGCCCCGAGCCGGGCGGCGAGCCAGTAACGCCCCAGCCGGTCCGGGTCGTCGGGAAGGAGCGGCAGAGACCTGGAACCTGACATGCGTGTGCCCCCTGCGCCTGCGGACGTGCGGCCCGGTCGGGGCCGGCATCAAGTGGCGACGCCGTCGGGCACGGACCGGTTGCGCCGGGATACCGGAGAATTCCGATCGGCCGCGTGCGGGACCGGACCGCCTGTCGTCGATTCCGGTCGGCTCCGACTCCCGTTCCCGGGGCGCTCGTTGACCGACCTGTCCCCACCGACGATCACCCCGAGGGCAGGCCAGGCGCTCCATGGCGACATCCACCCCGTTCGAACTCGACGACGGCACGCTCCTCCGCGTGGAGACGGCCGCCCCCGCCCACCCGCGTCCCGCGGCCGACGACGACGCGTACGAGCCCATCGGGCGACCGCGCGCCGCGCACGCCGCGGGGGACGCCGCCGATTCGCTGCGGGACGCCGTGGACCGGGTCCGGCCCGCCGTCCAGGACCTCGTCGACTCGCTGCGCGGACTGCCGCGCCGGCCCGACCGGATCAGCCTGGAGTTCGGCGTCAAGGTCACCGCCGAGGCCGGGGCCGTGGTCGCCCGGACCGCGGCGGAGGCCCACTTCACCGTCGGCGTGGAGTGGGAGGCCGCGAGCGGGCGGAGCGGCGCCGATGACGTCTGAGGAGCTGCCGGCGCGGGCGCTGTACGAGCGGGGCGCGGCGCGGGTGTTCGAACCCGGCGGCGAGGTGGCGGGGGCCGGGTTCCTCATCGGCGAGCGCCTGGTGTGCACCTGCGTGCACGTCGTGTGCGAGCCCGACGGCAGCCGGCCCACGCGTCCCGTCACCGTCGACTTCCCGCTGCTCGGCGGAGTGGACCCCGGTACGGCGGTGGCCGCCGAGGTCGAGGAGTGGCGGCCGGAGGACGACATCGCCGTGCTGCGCCTCGCCGGGCCCGTGCCGGGCACGCTGCCGCTGCCGCTCGCGGACGGCACGGGCGAGGAATGGGGCGGGGAGATCCGGGCGTTCGGCTTCCCCGAGGGTGCGCCGCGCGGCGTCAACGCCACCGGGGTGCTGCGCGGCCGGCAGCGCGCCGACCGGCTCCAGCTCGACCTGGCGGCGCACGGGGTGCCGATCGGGCCCGGGTTCAGCGGGTCCGCGGTGTGGGACGTGCGGCGGCACGCGGTCGTCGGGATGCTCGTCACCCGCGGCCGGCGCGGGGTGAGCGGCACGGCCTATCTGATCCCGGCGGAGCGGCTGCTCGGGGCGGACGCGCGGCTCCCGTGCCCGTTCCGCAGCCTGGAACGGTTCGAGGAGGGTGACGCCCGCTACTTCCACGGCCGGGAGGAGGAACTGCGGCTGCTGGGCCGGGCGCTCGCCGAGCGGCCCGTCACCGTCGTCACCGCCCCCTCGGGCAGCGGGAAGTCGTCCCTTCTGCGGGCGGGCCTGCTCGCGGAGTTGCGGCGCCGGGGAGCGCCGTCGGTGCTGCGCGTGCCCCAGCCGGGCGCCGACGCCGACGCCTGGGTCGCCGAGGCCGTCGCGGCGGCCTGGCACGCCGCTGCACCCGACGGATCCGCCCGCGCGGAACGCGCCGCCGCGGTCCGTACGGCGTGCGCGGGGGCGGACGGCGAACGGCTCGCCCTGCGCGGACTGCTCCGCGACGAACTCGGCGCGCGGGGCGCCGTGCTGCTCCTCGACCAGTTCGAGGAGTACGCCGTCGCCTCCCCGCACGGAGCGCTGCGGGCCTTCCGGGTGCTGTCCGCACTGGCCGCCGCGCCCGACCCGGCACAGGGCGGCGGTCTGCGCGTCGTCCTCACCGCACGGCCGGCCACCCTCGAGGCGCTCACCGCCGCCGACACCACCGCGCCGCTGGCGCGCGCCGTGGCGTTCCTCGCGCCGATGACCGCCGAGGCGCTGACGCGGGCGGTGGAGGAACCCGTCCGCGCCGTACCCGGGTTGCGGCTGCAGGCGGGCCTGGCGGCCCGGGTGGTGCGCGACGCGGTGGACGAGCCGGGGTGCCTGCCGCTGCTGCAGTTCACGCTCACCCAGCTGTGGCAGCGCCGCAAGGCCCACACCCTCACGCACGCGGCGTACGAGGAGATCGGCCTCGTCGGCGGCGCGCTGGGGGCGTACGCCGAGGAGACGCTCGACGCGTGCCTGCGGGAGACGGGCGTACCGCCCGACACCGCGCGCCGCCTCTTCCAGCGGCTGGCCCGGCCGGACGGCGGGGGCGGGTTCGTCCGCAGCGCGGTCGCCACGGCGGAGCTTCCCGTGGAACAGCAGGAGCTCGCGCGGGCACTGGCCCGGGAACGGCTCCTCGTGTGGGACGTCGGTACGGGCGCGGAGTCCGGGCCGGGGACGGTCACCGGCCCGGGCACGTCCGGCGGTACGGATCGGGTCACCGGCCCCGGCACGTCCGGCGGCACGACCCAGGTCGTCCACGAGGCGCTGCTGCGCGAATGGACGCGCCTGGCCGCCTGGTTGTCCGACGGCGCGGAGTTCCGCGCCTGGCAGGAGCGCACCGCCCAGGACGCCGCCGAGTGGGAGGCGGCCGGCCGCCCCGCCGGGATGCTCCCGCACGGGGTGCGCCTGGCGCAGGGCCTGGAGTGGCTGCGGACCCGGCCGCAGGACCTCACCACCGGCGAGCGCGCGTATCTGGCGGCGGGCGCCCGGTGGCAGCGGCGCGGACTGCGGCGGCTGCGGGGCGTCGTCGGCCTGATCACCGCCCTGGCGCTGCTCGTGACCGGCGGGGCGGTGAAGCTGTACCTCGACGGCCGCGAGGCCGACCGGCAGCTGCGGACGGCGGCCTCCGTGGAACTGGCCGAACTCGCCGTCGAGACGGGCGGGCGGTCACCGGACAGCGCGCTCCGCTACGCGGCCGCCGCCTGGTCGGCGGACCGTACCCCGGAAGCCCGGCAGGCGCTGTTCGAGCAGTACGTCCGCGCGCACGACACCACGGCCTCGTACAGCGGGCTCTGGCGGGGCGCGGCCCAGCGGACGGCCGCCACCCCGGACGGCCGCACCCTGGTCGTGGTGTCCCTGCCGGACGGCAGCGCCTCCGTCGAGGCGTCGGTGGTGACCGGGGCGCTCGGCGGCACGCCGCGCGGTGTGCGGCTGAAGGGCTTCCCCGGCGGCCGGCGCGTGGACGACGTCCGGCACGCGGTCAGCGACGACGGCCGGCGCTACGCCGTGACGATGCCGGACGGCGACGTCCTGCTCTGGGACCTGACCCACCCCGGCCGCGCCCCGCGCCGTCTGTCGGGCCCCTTGTCCGGCCTGGGCGACGTGTACCACCCCCAGCTCGACTTCTCCGACGACGGGGGCGAACTGCTGCACGCCTTCGGCTTCGTGACACCCCGCCCCCAGGACGACGGACGCCAGGGGCTGCTGCGGCTGTGGCGGACGGACACCGGGCGGAGCCTGCCCGTCTCCCAGCGGCCGGTGACCTCGTACGGGCCGGTGGCCGCCTGGCTGCTGGGCGACGGGGACCAGGTCGCCGTGGCCGTCAGCCGGAAGGTCCGCGGCGGGCAGGACCCGCGCTACGACGCCTACCTCACCGTCCACACCACGGCCACCGGCGCCCTCGTACGCCAGGTGTACGGCGCGGTGCCCGAGAGCACGCCGACCCCCGTGGACCGGGGCCGCGGCGTCCTGCTCGGCGGTGCGGGCGGCCGGCGGTGGTATGCCGTGACTCCCGGCGCGGACGGACCGCGCGCGGGTGCGTTCCACGGCGCGCCCCTGTTCCACGACCTGACCGGCACGCATCTGACGGACGTGAGCACGACGGAGTCGGAACGGGGCGGCGGCCACGGACGCGTCACCCTCCTCGACGTCCGTGACGGCACCCGCTACCGGACGGCCACGTTGCCCGGCCGGCCGGACGCCGCGGAACTCGTGGTGACCGGTGGGGGAGACGGACCCCGCACGGTGCTCGCGGCTGTCGGTGACTCCCTGTTGTACGCCCGCGCGCTCCCCGCACCTGCGCCCGACCGCGAAGCGGCGCCGGGCCCCACCACCTTCGCCCTCGCCCCGGACGGGGCGGGCGTCGCACGCCTGCACCGGAACAGGCTGGAGGTACGGATCCGGGGCCGGGCGGTGCACAGCACTCGGGCGCTGAAGGCCGGGACCGCCGAGGACACGGACCTCGAACTGGGTCTGCTGTGGGTGACCCGGAAGGGAGCCGACGCACTGCTCCTCTGGTCGAGGACGATGCCGGACGCCATGTTGTACAACGCGGACACGTTCGCCAGGACCCCCGTCACCTGGGACTGCGGCCGCGGTGACGGCACCGTCTGGAACCGGCCGCAGGACGTCGCCCAGACCGCCGGCGGCTCGCTGGCCGTACTGTGCGTAGGCGACTCGCTCGTACGCGTCGACCCCCGCACCGGTCTGCAGAACGGCGGCCCGATCCGCCTCGAACGGACCCCGCGGGAACCGGCGCAGTTCTCGGTGCCCGGCCGGCTCACGCCCCGCCCAGGCCACCGCGACCAGGTGGCGGTGGTCACCGACGACTGGCGCGACCGGGGCCGCATCGAGGTGTGGGACCTGCGGCGCGGCACGCAGACGGCGCGCCTCGGGAACGCGCCGCTGACGAACGGCGACGACCCGGCGGAGCGCTGGGTGGCGTTCTCCCCGGACGGTGAACGGCTCGCGGCGCTCGGCGCCCTCGGCGACCGTCGCGTCACCTGGTGGCGGGTCGACGACGAGGCCCGCGACGGGCAGACCCGGCCCCTAACGGACGCGACCGGACTGCTGGGGGTGGCGGCCGACGGAACGCTGGTCGCCGCGGCGGTCGACGACGTCCGGCTGTTCGCCCCGGCGACGGGGAAGCCGCTCGGCCTCCTGGAGTTCCCGGGATACACCACGCTCCGGGCCGCGGAGGTCGCCGGCACCGCGCTGAGGCTGGCGAGCGAGGAGGTCGCCCTGACGCTCAGCCTGTCCCCGTCCGTCTGGCACCGCACCCTCTGCGCCGCTGCCCGCGGTCCCTACAGCCCCGCCCAACGGGCGCTCCCGCGGCTGGACGCCGCGAAACGGACGACGCCGTGCGGTGGGGCGTGACGGCGCCACAGCAGAGACACACGAAGGCCCCACCCGGCCCACAGGGAGCGCAACCGGGCGGGGCCCTCGGCCTCTCAGCCCGCCGGTGTCAGCCGGACCGTGAGGATCTGGAACGGCCGTAGCGCCACGGCGAGTTCCTCCCCTCCACTATGCGACACCTCCGCGGACTCTCCCGCGAGCGGGCGCTCCAGCAGGTCGGTGACCCGCACTCCGCTCACCGGGAAACCGGGACGCAGGCGCGCCCGCGCGCGGCCGCCCTGCGATTCGTACAGCCGGACCACCACGTCGCCCGAGCCGTCGTCGGCCAGCTTGACCGCCTCCACCGTCACCGCCGGATCGTCCGAGGTGATCACGGGGGCGGCCGATGCGGCGGCGGCCACCCGCAGCGGCAGGTTGAGGGCGTAGCCCTCGGCGACCGCGTCCGCCACCGTCGCGCCGGGCAGCAGCGCGTACGTGAACCGGTGCCGGCCCTGGTCGGCCTCCGGGTCCGGGACCCGGGGGGCGCGGACCAGGCTGAGGCGGACCGTCGTCGTCGTACCGCCGTCCGACTCGCGCGTGGTGCGCGAGACGTCGTGGCCGTACGTCGAATCGTTGATCACTGCGACACCGTAGCCCGGTTCGCCGACGTGCACCCAGCGATGGCCGTAAACCTCGAAACGGGCGGCCTCCCAGCTGGTGTTGGTGTGCGTGGGGCGCTGCACATGGCCGAACTGGATCTCCGCGCGGGAGTGGTCGGCGCGCACGTCGACCGGGAAGGCGGCCTTGAGGATCTTCTCCGCCTCGTGCCAGTCGATCTCCGTCTCGACGTCGATACGGCGGCTGCCCGCCCGTACGACGACGGTCTGCGTGATCCGCGAGCCCTTGCCGAAGGAACGCTCCACGCGTAGCGCGCCCAGCAGCGGACCGTCCTCGGCGACCGTCACCGAGTCGGTCGCGGTGAGGTCGGTGAAGCGGTTCTTGTAGTGCTTGTCGATGTCCCAGGCGTCCCAGTAGTTGGGCAGATCGCTGTGCAGGCGCAGTGCGTTGCCGGACGCGGCCAGCACCTCGCGGTCCGCCACCAGGTCGCGTACGGACGCGAGCGTGCCGTCCTCCGCCAGCTCGACGCGTACCAGTCCGTTGTCGAGGACCCGTCCGTCGACCGTGACCGGCTGCGGGGAGGTGCGCGCGGCGCCCAGCGGGGCGACTCCGCTCGCCGGGACCTCCGTCCACACGGCGACCGAACCGTCCGCGAGCTGCTGCCCGTCGGCCGCCGCGCCCTCCGGCACGCGGACGACCTCGGCGCGGTCCCGCGGGCTGGTGTTGAACACCGCGAGCCCGCCCTCGCCGCCCGCCCCGGCCAGCGCGTCCAGCGCCTCGGCGGTCAGCGCGCCGACCTCCGCCGCCACCCGCGCGTACTCCGCCTCCGCCTCGCGGTGCACCCAGGCGATGGAGGAGCCGGGCAGGATGTCGTGGAACTGGTGCAGCAGGACCGTCTTCCACAGGCGGTCCAGCTCCTGCGCCGGGTAGCGGTAGCCCGGCGCGTGCAGCGCGGCCGTCGTCGCCCACAGCTCCGCCTCGCGCAGCAGGTGCTCGCTGCGGCGGTTGCCCTGCTTGGTGCGGGCCTGCGAGGTGTACGTGGCGCGGTGCAGCTCCAGATAGAGCTCGCCGGACCACACCTGGTCCTTGGGGATCTCCTTCGCCGCCTCGGCGAAGAACACGTCCGGGTGCTCGACCGTCACCCGCGCCGAACCCTCCAGGTCCGCGAGGCGCCGGGCCCGCTCCATCATCTCCCGGGTGGGGCCGCCGCCGCCGTCACCGTGGCCGAACGGCGCCAGGGAGCGCGTACCGGCGCCCTTGTCCTGGTAGTTGCGCACCGCGTGCGCCATCTCCTTGCCGGAGAACTCGGCGTTGTAAGTGTCGACGGGCGGGAAGTGGGTGAAGATGCGCGTGCCGTCCAGGCCCTCCCACCAGAAGGAGTGGTGGGGGAGCTTGTTGGTCTGGTTCCACGACAGCTTCTGGGTGAGGAACCACTCGTTGCCGGCCAGCCGTGCCAGCTGCGGGTAGGCCGCGTTGTAGCCGAAGGAGTCCGGCAGCCACACGCCCTTGGTCTCGATGCCGAAGTGCTCGATGAAGAAACGCTTGCCGTGGATCAGCTGGCGGGCGATCGCCTCGCCGCCGGGGAGGTTGCCGTCCGACTCCACCCACATGCCGCCGACCGGCGCCCACTGGCCGTTCTTCACGGCCTGCTGGATACGGGCCCACACGTGCGGGTAGTTGTCGCGGACCCACTCGTACTGCTGGGCCTGCGAGCAGGCGAAGACGAGCTCCTCGTACTCCTCGGCGAGCGCGGTGACGTTGGAGAACGTGCGGGACGTCTTGCGCTTCGTCTCGCGGATCGGCCACAGCCACGCGGAGTCGATGTGCGCGTGGCCGGCGGCCGACATGCGGTGGGCGCTGGCGTGCGCGGGCTTGTCCAGGGCGGTCTTCAGTACGGCGCGGGCGTCGGCCGCGGTGCCGGAGACATCGTCCAGGTCCAGCGCGTCCAGGGCGCGGTCCAGACACGTCATGATCTCGTGGCGGCGCGGGTCGTGGGCGTCGAGCTCCAGCATCAGCTCGCGCAGCACCTGTACGTCGAGGGATAGGTGCCAGACCTCCTCGTCGAGGACGGCGAGGTCGGCGCGCCGGAAGGTGTACAGCGGCTTGTCGCCGGCCGTCAGCCGGTCGCCGAGGGGGGTGGGGCCGATGAAGTCGTTGGCCAGGATGTCGGGGTTCGAGGCGGCCTCGACGAGGTAGTCGACCTCCTCGCCGCCCTGCGCGGCGCGGGCCACCGGGACGTACTGGTTCTGCGGGTTGACGGCCTTCAGCGGGCGGCCGTCGGTCAGATGGACGAGGGCTTCGGCCTGGTTGCCGGGCCAGTCGCCGACGAAGCCGAGGTCGATGACCGTCTCGACGCGCTTGCCCGCCCATGCGGCGGGCACCTGTCCGCGCATGCGGAACCATGTGGTGCCCCACGGGGGTCCCCACGGGGTGCCCATGTCGAAGGGCTCGTACGGGGCGGCCGCCGCCTCCTCGAACGGTACGGGCTCGCCCGGGGCCTGCCAGGCCTCGACGGTCAGGGGGGTGGTGGCGGAGTAGATCGCGGGCTTGATGCGCTGGTCGTGGATGCGTTCTACGCGCTCTTCGATGCGGCGGCGCTCGTCATGCACGGTGCTCTCTTTTCGGGTTCGTGGTTGCGTTGCGCTGCGGGGGCTCCGCCCCCGGGCCCCCGTTGCGGGCTGCACCCGCATCGCGCCTGGCGGCGCTCGGCCTCAAACGCCGGCCGGGCTGGGGTTCGGGTCCTTGCCGTGGTGCCTGGTGGCGGGTGTCATCGGCGCTGCGCGCCTCGGCCTCAGGCGCCGGCCGGGCTGGGTGTGGGACCTTTGCCCTGGCGCCTGGTGGCCGGCCGGGCTGGGTTTGGGCCCCTTGCCCTGGCGCAAGTCCAAGCCCTGGCCCATGTCCAAGCCCAAGCCCTGGCGCAAGTCCAAGCCCTGGCCCATGTCCAAGCCCTGGCGCAAGTCCAAGCCCTGGCCCAAGGCCTGGCCCAAGTCCAAGTCCAAGTCCTTGCCCAAGCCCTCGCCAAAGCCAGTGCCCACGCCCTCGCACCGGGGCGCCAGCCGTTCGCTGCGTGCGCCGCAGGCAAGGAGCGGGACTGGGCCCCGTTCCAGCCCGTCCGGCGTTTGAGGACGAGGCGCGCAGCGCCGACTGTGCCGGGCGCCGGGCGACAGCTCAGGCATGGGGGTGGCCTACCTGAGGTACGACAGGCCCGGGTGGACCTCCCGGTACTCGGCCACCAGGCGGCGGGCCACCCCGACGGAGTCGACCAGCGGGTGCAGGGCGAACGCCTTGACCGCCGCCGTGCGGGAGCCCGAGGCCGCCGCCTCGAGGACCTCGCGCTCCACCGCCTTGACCGCGCACACCAGCCCCGTGGCGTGCGTCGGCAGCGGGGACACCGACACCGGGTGGGCGCCGTTGCCGTCGACGAGGCACGGGACCTCGATGACCGCGTCCGCGTCGAGGGCCGACAGCGTCGTCCGGTTGCGGACGTTGAGGATCAGCGTGGTGCGCTCGTCGCGGGCGATCGCCCGCATCAGGGCCAGCGCCACCTTCTCGTAGCCGCCGGACTCCGAGAGGGACGCCTCGTCCCGCTCGCCCGCCCCCGCCGCCTCGCGGTTCTCCGACATGTACGTCGCCTCGCGCTCCGCCCGGGTGTCGTCCCAGGCCCTGAGCGCCGGCGCGGACGGGTCCCGCATACGGTCGTAGAAGCCGGCCTGCTGGTCGCGCAGGAACGCGCCGCGGGTGCGGGCCGCCTCCCGGTACGCCTTCACCGCCTCGCGGTTGAAGTAGTAGTAGTGCAGGTACTCGTTCGGCACCGCGCCCAGCGACCGGATCCACTCCGCGCCGAAGAGCTTGCCCTCCTCGAAGGACGCCAGCAGCGCCGGGTCCGCGAGCAGCCGCGGCAGCTCGTCGCGGCCGTCGATGTGCAGGCCGCGCAGCCAGCCCAGATGGTTCAGGCCGACGTAGTCGATCCAGGCGTCCTGCGGGCGCGCCGCCCCCAGGACCCGCGCGACGCGGCGGCCGAGGCCCACGGGGGAGTCGCAGATGCCGATGACGCGGTCGCCGAGATGCCGGGACATGGCCTCGGTGACGAGGCCGGCCGGGTTGGTGAAGTTGATGAACCACGCGTCCGGGGCCACGTCGGCCACCCGCCGCGCGATGTGCTCGACGACGGGCAGCGTGCGCAGCCCGTACGCGATACCGCCCGCCCCGACCGTCTCCTGGCCCAGCACGCCCTCGGCCAGGGCCACCCGCTCGTCCGCGGCGCGGCCCTCCAGGCCGCCGACGCGGATGGCGGAGAAGACGAAGTCGGCGCCGCGCAGCGCCTCGTCCAGGTCGGTGGTGACGGTCACGGCGGGCGCGTCGGGCACGCCGGCGGCCTGCTCGGCCAGCACCCGCGCGATCGCGGAGAGCCGCCCGCTGTCGAGATCGTGCAGGGTCACGTGGGTGACCCGGCCCTCCGCCCGGTCCCCGAGCAGCGCCCCGTACACGAGCGGCACCCGGAAGCCCCCGCCGCCGAGAATGGTCAGTTTCACGCTGTGATCACCTTTACGCCTGCCTCCGTGAGCGCGGCGACGGTCGCCGCGTCCGCGGACGCGTTGGTCACTACTACGTCCAGCTCCTCCGGACCGCACACCTTGGCCATGCCGTGGCCGGGGAACTTCGTGCCGTCGGCGAGCAGCACCACCTGCTCCGCCGCGGCGATCATCGCCCGCTTCACCGGCACTTCGACCACGGTGGTGTCCATGACCTGGCCGCCGGGGCGGATACCGCTCGTGCCCAGGAAGAGCCAGTCCGCGTGCAGCTGGCGCAGGCTGTCCTCGGTGAGGAAGCCCACCAGCGAGCGGTACTCGCGGCGCACCACCCCGCCGGGCAGGACCAGCTCGATGCCGGTGTCCTCGGCCAGCTCCTCGTACACCACCAGATTGCTGGTGATGACCGTGAGGCGGCGGCCGTGCAGCTGCCGGGCCAGCCGGTAGGCGGTCGTGCCGATGTCGAGCAGGACGGTCTGGCCGTCCTCGATCATCTCCGCGGCGCGGGCCGCCACGGCGTCCTTCTCGGCGACCCGGACCTCGGCGACCTCGGCGAAGGGCTGATCGCCCTCCTCCACCACCGCGCCCCCGTGCACCCGGGTGAGGAGCCCGTCCTCCTCCAGTTTGATCAGGTCGCGGCGCACGGTGGCGGCGCTCACGCCCAGCTCGGAGGAGAGGTCGGCCACAGACGCGGGCCCTCCGGAGCGCAGCGCCCGGAGGATCAGTTGGTGTCGTCGCTCTGCCAGCATGGCGTGAACACTACTCTGCAAAATCCTTCAAATCTACGTTCGCTGATGAACGAGTCTTGAAAAGTTTGCTCACTTGCCCCACGATCCAGTGTCAGAACTTGCACACTCTTGACGAGAGGACGCGCTCGTGAGCGAGCCGCTCCCCACCCCGGGCCGGACGACGGGCGACGACGCCCCCGATGTCCTGCTCACCGGTCTGCTCTTCTACGACCTGATCTTCACCGGCCTCGGGCAGCCGCCCGTGCCCGGCGAGGAGATCTGGACCCGGGGCATGGGCAGCGGACCCGGCGGCATCGCCAACCTCGCGGTCGCCGCCTCCCGCTTCGGTCTGCGCACCTCGCTGGCCACCGTCTTCGGCGACGACTTCTACGGCCGCTACTGCCGCGAGGTGCTCGCCGCCCGGGAGGGCATCGACCTCTCGCTGTCCCGTACGGCCCCGTCCGGCTGGCACACCCCCGTCACCGTCTCGCTGGCGCTGGGCGGCGACCGGGCCCTGGTGACGAACGGCCACGAACCGCCGTACACCCAGGACCAGTTGATAACCGACCCCCCTGCCGCCCGTAGCGCGCTCGTGCACATCGGCGCCGAGCCGCAGGACTGGCTCGGCAAGGCTGCCGCGGCCGGCACCCGGATCTTCGCCGACGTCGGCTGGGACCCGACCCGGCAGTGGTCCCCGGAGGTGCTGCGGCAGCTCACCCTGTGCCACGCCTTCCTGCCCAACGAGGCCGAGGCCATGGCGTACACGCGCACCGACACCCCGCAGGCCGCCCTGCGCGTGCTCGCGGAGCTGGTGCCCGTCGCCGTGGTCACCCGAGGCCGGGACGGCGCGATCGCCGTGGACCAGACGACGGGGGAGTACGCCGAGGCCGACGCGCTCGACATCGATGTCCTGGACGCCACCGGCGCCGGCGACGTCTTCGGCGCGAGCTTCGTCGCCGCGACCCTCGCCGGCTGGCCCCTCGCCGAGCGGCTGCGCTTCGCGGTGCTCGCCTCGGGGCTCTCCGTACGACGGCACGGCGGCGCCCTGGGCGCGCCCGGCTGGGGCGGGGTCGCCGCGTGGTGGCGGCAGGTGTCGCAGGACCCGGCCGCCGCGGACCTCCTCCGCACCTACGGCTTCCTCGCCGACCGCATCCCCACCGACCCCGGTCCGCCTCCACCGGAGGCACCGGTCTCCCCGCTGTAACACCCGAAGGACCCGAACACCCGAAGGACCACCCCCCACGGCTACACCCCCGATCCACTCAACGACGAGACACCGAAAGGCGGTGGGAGCAGTGCACCTCTCGCGCAGAGGACTGCTTCGCGCGGGCCTGGCAACCACCTCGGCCGCACTGCTGGGCGGCGCGGCCGCCGGCTGCAGCGTCCCGGCCGGATCAACCGGGCGGAACATGACGCTCTGGTACTGGGGCGGCGGGCTGAGCGACGCGCTGGTGGCGGACGCCGCCAAGCGCTTCACCCAGGTCGACCTCAAGGCCACCCAGATCGGCGGCTACTTCCGCTCCAAACTGCTGACGACCCTCACCGCCCGCGCCCACGCGCCCGACATCACCGGCCTGAAGGGCGAGGACATAGCCTCGCTGCTGCCCAACGCCGACCAGTTCATCGACCTCAACACCCTCGGCGCCGACAAGCTCAAGAGCCAGTACCTGGACTGGAAGTGGAACCAGGGCACCGCCGACGACGGCCGCCAGATCGGCTTCCCGATCGACACCGGCCCGTGCGTGCACTACTACCGGCCCGACGTGTTCGCCAAGGCCGGCCTGCCCACCGAACCGGCCGACGTCGCGGCCGCGATGAGCACCTGGGACGACTACTTCGCCGCCGGCGAGCAGCTGGTCAAGCGGGTCAAGGGCGCCTACATGGTGAACGACCCGCTGGCCATCTTCGGCCTCGCCGTCGGCCAGTCGACCGCGCGCTACGTCGACAAGGACCGCCGCTTCATCGGCGACCAGGAGCACATCACCCGCGCCTGGGACCTGGCCCTGGAGTGCATGGACCGGGGCATCGACTCCCCGTACAAGTCCGGCACCGTCGACATCAACGCGGCGCTGGAGGAGGGGCATCTGCCCAGCCAGCTCGGCGCCTCCTGGGTGGCCGGCGACTTCAAGTCGCAGCTGACGAAGTCCAAGGGCAAGTGGCGGGTCGCCGCCATGCCGGACAAGCCCGCCAACGACGGCGGCTCGTTCCTCGGGATCACCCGGTACTGCCGCGAGCCCGAGACCGCCTTCGAGATCATCACCTGGCTGCTGAGCCCGGAGAACCAGACCCGCGGGTTCGTCGACGCCTCGCTCTTCCCGTCGTCCCCGGGCTCGTTCGGCATGCCCGACATGCGCAAGCCCGACGAGTTCTTCGGCGGGCAGGTCACCATCGACGTCTTCGGACCCGCGGCGCAGCAGATCCCCGTCGCCTACAACAGCCCGTACGACGTGGCGCTCGGCGCACCGATCAAGGACGAGCTGACCTCCGTCTCCATCTCCGGCAAGAACCGCAAGCAGGCGTGGCGGGACGCCATGAGCCAGTGCCGACGTATCGCAGACCACCTGGGGGTGAGCTGAGCCATGGCCGAGACCACGACCGTTCCGGCCGCAGCGGCGGCGGCCGCGCCCCGGCCGCCCGAGCCCGCCCCCGGCCGCCGTCCCGAGGGCGCGCTGCGCCGCCACTGGCGGCTGTACGCGGCGATCTCCCCGTTCTATCTGCTCTTCCTCTGCTTCGGCCTGATCCCGGCCGGCTTCTCACTCTTCCTGGCCTTCCAGCGCTGGGACGGGCTGGGTGACATGGAGTACGCGGGGCTGTCGCAGTTCCGCTATCTGCTCACCGACACCCAGTTCTGGGACGCGGTCGGCAACACGCTCATCATCTGGGCCATGGGCACGCTCCCCATGCTCTTCATCGCGCTGATCAGCGCCGTGATGCTGAACTCCGCGGTGCGGCTGAAGGGCTTCTACCGGTTCGCCTACTTCGTGCCGTCGGTCACCTCGGTGGTCGCCGTCGCGATCATCTTCGGCTCCATCTTCTCCACCAGCTTCGGCCTGATGAACGGCGCCCTGAAGGCCGTCGGCATCAGCGAGGTGGCCTGGCTCAACGAGCCGTGGGGCATCAAGGTCGCCGTCGCCGCGCTGATGACGTGGCAGTGGACCGGCTACAACGCGATCATCTACCTCGCCGGTCTGCAGACCATCCCGGGCGAGCTGTACGAGGCCGCGAAGGTCGACGGCGCCGGGCCGGTGAAGACCTTCTTCAAGATCACCGTGCCGATGCTGCGCCCGGTCATCCTCTTCACCATCGTCGTCTCCACCATCACCGGTCTGCAGTCCTTCTCCGAGTCCCAGGTGCTGCTGGGCGCCAACAACGGCGGATCGACCTTCTCCGGCGGCCCCGAGCACGCCGGCCAGACGGTGGTCCTCTACTTCTTCCAGCAGACCTTCGACAACAACGACTTCGGCTACGGAGCGGCCATCGCCTGGGCGATCTTCATGATCGTCGTCGTCTTCTCCATCATCAACTGGCGCCTGGTCCAGCGCCGGGAAAAGGACTAGGAGGCCGTCATGCCCAAGACGAAAGGTGCCGCGGCCCGCGGCGCGACGCTGCACGCCGGCCTGATCATCGGCGTCCTGTGCTCGGTATTCCCGTTCTACCTGGCCATCGTGATGGCCACCCGGACGACCAGCGAGATCTTCTCGTACCCGCCGAAGCTGCTGCCCGGCTCGCACCTCGGCGAGAACGTCGGCAACCTCTTCGACAACGTCGACTTCTTCGGCTCGATGCTCAACTCGCTGATCGTCGCGGTCAGCGTCACCGTGCTGGTGCTGTTCTTCGACTCGCTCGCGGCGTTCGTCTTCGCCAAGTTCGAGTTCCCGGGCCGCAAGGTGCTGTTCGGGACGATGATGGCGATCTTCATGCTGCCCGCGCAGCTCTCCGCCATCCCGCAGTTCGTGATCATGGCGAAGCTGGGCTGGATCGGCTCGCTCACCGCGCTGATCGTGCCCGCCGCGGCCAACGCGTTCGGCATCTTCTGGATGCGCCAGTACATGAAGGGCGCCATCCACGACGAGCTGATGGACGCCTCCCGCCTCGACGGGTGCAGCTTCCTGCGCCAGTACTGGCACGTGGCGCTGCCCGTGGTCCGCCCGGGCCTGGCGTTCCTCGGCATCTTCACCTTCATGGGCCAGTGGAACGACTACGCCTGGCCGCTGATCGCCCTCACCGACCCGGACAACGTCACGCTCCAGGTCGCCCTGTCCCAGCTCAACGGCGTGCACAGCATGACGGATTACGGAATGGTCATGGCCGGGGCCCTGCTCGCCCTGATACCACTGCTGATCATGTTCGTCTTCGCGGCCCGCCACTTCATCGCCGACCTGGCCAAGGGCGCCATCCGGTGACGGGCCGCCCGCAGAGCCGAGGGAGCAACGACTGATGCACCACCCGCCCATGCCCGCCCGCCCCTGGGAGTCCCCGGAGCTGACGTCCTGGCGCCGGCTGCCGATGCACGCCGTGCGCCGGGAGGACACCGCCCGGCTGCCGCTCGACGGCGACTGGCGCTTCCAGCTGAAGCCGGCACCGGACGCACCCCTGTCCGAGGACTGGGGTACGGCCGCGGTGCCCGGCTGCTGGACCATGCAGGGCACCGACGACCTGCCGCACTACACCAACGTCCAGATGCCGTGGCCGGAGTTCCCGCCGGCCTCCCCGGCGGAGAACCCGACCGGTGTGTACGAACGCGAGGTCGCCGTCCCGGCGGACTGGGCGGGCCGGCGCGTCGTGCTCCACGTCGGCGCGTTCGAGAGCGTGCTGCTCGCCGAGGTCGACGGCCGGCCGGTGGGCATGGGCAAGGACTCGCATCTGGCGAGCGAGTTCGACATCACCGACGCGGTGCGGCCGGGGGAGCAGTCCACGCTCCGGCTCACCGTCGTCAAATGGTCCGACGCCTCGCACATTGAGGACCAGGACCAGTGGTGGCACGGCGGTATCACGCGATCCGTGTACCTCCGCGCCACCGACCCCCTCCACCTCGACGACGTGAGGATCACCGCCCCCGCCGACGGCGAGCTGCTGGCCGAGGTGCGGGTGCGCGTGGCGGACGACGGCGCCCTGCCCGAGGGCTGGTACGTCACCGGCGAGCTGGAGGGCGTCGGCGAGCTGGGCCAGGACGAGGAGTTCGCCGCGGAGTGCGCCGAGTACGGCCGTGTGTCGGACTTCCTCGGCGAGGCCCGGCTGCGCGCCACCGTGTCCGACGTGCGCACCTGGACGGCGGAGACCCCGCACCTGTACGGCTTCACCGTCCGCCTGCACCGCGCCGACGGGTCCGTCGCCGACACGTCGTACCAGCGGATCGGCTTCCGCGACGTCGCGATACGCGGCCGGGATCTGCTGGTCAACGGCGAGCGGGTGTACATCCGCGGCGTCAACCGGCACGACTTCCACCCGCTCACCGGCCGCGTCCTGTCGTACGACGACCTGCGCGCCGACCTGGTGGCCATGAAGCGCTTCGGCTTCAACGCCGTGCGCACCTCCCACTACCCCAACGACCCCGCCCTCCTCGACCTCACCGACGAGCTGGGCCTGTACGTCGTCGACGAGGCGGACATCGAGTCGCACGACCACGCGCACGAGATCGCCGACGACCCGCGCTACCTCGGCGCGTTCACCGACCGCATCTCCCGGATGGTGCTGCGCGACAAGAACCACCCGTCGGTCATCGTCTGGTCGCTCGGCAACGAGTCCGACTACGGCGCCAACCACGACGCCGCGGCCGGCTGGGTGCGCCGCCACGACAGGACCCGGCCGATCCAGTACGAGGGCGCGGTGCGCACCGCCGGCTGGACCGCGAAGGACAGCGTCTCGGACATCATCTGCCCGATGTACGCGTCCATCGACGAGATCGTCGCGCACGCCGTCTCCGGCGAGCAGACCAAGCCGCTGATCCTGTGCGAGTACTCGCACGCCATGGGCAACAGCAACGGCACCCTCTCCGACTACTGGGCCGCCATCGAGTCCACGCCCGGCCTGCAGGGCGGCTTCGTCTGGGAGTTCTGGGACCACGGCATCCTGCAGCGCCTCGACGACGGCCGCCCGGCCGGACCCGCGGGCGCCGGGCTGTACGCGGACGGGGCCGCCGGCGAGGGCCATCGCTGGGCGTACGGCGGCGACTTCGGGGACACGCCGAACGACGGCGCGTTCATCGCCGACGGCGTCGTCTTCCCGGACCGCACGCCCAAGCCCGTGATGTACGAGCACCGGGAGCTGGCCGCCCCCGTCCGGCTGACCCGCGACGGCGACACCCTGTCCGTGCACAACCGGCAGCACTTCCGCGACCTGTCGTGGCTGACCGCCGAGTGGGTGCTGTCCGTCGCGGGCGAGGACGCCGACCGGGAGCCCGTGCCGGCCGAGCTGCCGTCCGTGCCGGCGGGCGGCAGCGCGCCGATCGCCGTACCGGCGGGGCTGCTCGACGGGCACGACGGCGAGGCGTGGCTGACGCTGCGGGTGCGTACCGCGGCCGAGGAGGCGTGGGCGCCCGCCGGGTTCGAGGTGTGCACGCCGCAGGTGCGGGTGGGCGGGGCGCCGTCCTTCGCCGCGCCCGCCGCCGGAGGCGAGCCGGCCGACGTCGACGAGCAGGCCCTGCTGGTGCACCCGGCGCTGGCCGCGCCGCCCGTGCTGTCGCTGTGGCGGGCGCCGACGGACAACGACGAGCTCGGCGGGTTCGCCGAGCGGTGGCGCAAGCTCGGGCTCGATGCCCTGGTCCGCAAGCCCCTGTCGTACCACCGGGACGAGGACGGCCGGCAGACCGTCGTCGCGAGCTACGAGACCGCCGCCGGGCCGGTCGTCCACACCCAGGTGCTGCACCCGCTGCCCGACGGGATCCTCGTCGAGGAGACCGCCGAGCTGCCCGAGGGCCTGACGGACGTGCCGCGGATCGGCTCGGTCTTCGAGACCGCCGCCCGCCACGACCGGCTCGCCTGGTACGGGCAGGGCCCCTGGGAGACCTACCCGGACCGCCGCCACGGCGGGCCGGTCGGGCACCACGAGGCCGCCGTGGACGACCTGTTCACCCCGTACCTGCGCCCCCAGGAGAGCGGCGGCCGGCACGGCGTACGCCACCTCACCCTGGACGGCACGCTGCGGATCACCCTCGACGAGCCGCGCCAGGTCTCGGTCACCCGCTACCGGGCGGCCGACCTGACCGCCGCCACCCACCACGACGAGCTGGCCCCCCGCGCCACCTGCGTCGTGCACGTCGACGCCGCCCACCGGGGCGTCGGCACCGCGTCCTGCGGTCCGGACACGCTGCCCGGCTACCGGCTCGGCGCCGGCACGTACCGCTGGGCGTGGACCCTGACGACCACCCCCTCGGCGTAACCCCACGGGAGTGGGGGGCGCGGCCGGGGGGGGGGCGCCCCCCCCCCCGCGGGCGCCCCCCCCCGGGCCGCGCGCGCGCGGGGCGCGCCCCCCCCCGA
>NZ_JBFAXR010000018.1:0-84789 GCF_040680895.1 Streptomyces sp. NPDC051940
TCTGGCGGCCCGGGGACCGCGAACTTCGCCATCTGCCACCGCCGCTGGGCTGGGTCCCGGGCACCGCCTTGTGGACCGCCTCCGGCGAGCTCCGCCCAGAGGGAACCGCCCGGCGGCCGGAAACGCGAACCCGCTACCGGATCTCGGAGATCTCCGGACCCCGCTGCAGCGAGTCGATACCGCCCGCGAAGCGCGACCCCTCCGCCTCGTCCTGCTGCACGCCGTCGGGCACCATCTGGGCGTCCGTGGGCAGCTTCAGGACGATCGGGTCACGAGGCGCCATCGGCGAGTCACCGCGCGTGATCACCGCGCCCCGGAAGATCTGCTCGAGCACCCCGGCCGCGGCCGGCTGCACCGCGCCCTGACCGGAGATCACACCGCGCAGGAACCAGCGGGGCCCGTCGACACCGACGAAGCGCACGACCTGCACGCCGCTCTTGCCGTCGGGCAGCTGCACGGGCACCTGCGCCCGCAGCTCCCAGCCGAGCGGTCCCTCGACCTCGTCGACGATGCCGCCCTGCTGGGTGATCCCGGACGCGATCTCCGACCGCACCTCGCCCCAGATCCCCTCGTTGCGGGGCGCCGCGAACGCCTGCAGCTGGATCGCGCTGTCCCGCAGCACGACCGTCGCGGCGACGATGGCCTCTCCGGCCACCTCGACCCGCAGCTCCATGCCGTCGACACCGGGGACCTGCAGGCCGCCCAGGTCGATCCGCCCGTCCCCGGGCTTCTCGACCTCGCTGATGTCCCACGGCCCCTCGGGCCGCGGTGCGGGAGGCAGGGCGTACGAGGACGCCTCTTCTTCCTCCGCCTGCTCCTCGGCCTGATCGTTCAGGCCGTCGGCGAGCTCGTCGACAGCATCCTCATGCTGCTTGCGACGACGTCCGAACACGTCATTGTCCTTCCCGGTCGGCAACGACCGAAGCGTACCCATGGGCGACCGCGGATTGCCCCAGCGAGGCATGACCTCCTGTGGATCCGTGTCCGCCCTCGCCCCTGGCAGAGCCCGGAAGCTCCTCCACCTCATGGAATCGCACGGTCTCCACCCGCTGGACGACCAGCTGGGCGATGCGGTCGAAACGCTCGATCCGCACGCTGCGCCGCGGGTCGAGGTTCTGCAGAATCACCTTGACCTCCCCACGGTACCCGGCATCCACCGTTCCCGGTGCGTTGACCACCGTCACCCCGCACCGGGCCGCCAGCCCGGACCGGGGGTGCACGAAGGCCGCGTACCCCGCGGGGAGCGCGATGGACACCCCGGTCCCGACCATCGCCCGCTCACCGGGCGGGAGTTCCACCGTCTCGGTGGAGACGAGGTCGAGTCCGGCGTCCCCGGGATGCGCGTACGACGGGAGCGGGACCTCGGGGTCGGTCCGGCGGATGAGCACGTCCACGGGTTCACGGGTCACGGGTTCACCTCGAAGGCGCGTACGCGGCGGAGCTGGTCGGGGTCGGCCATGGCGGCCTGGATCTCCTCCGGCCTGCCGTGCTCGATGAAGTGGTCGACCTTGACCTCGATGAACAGGGCGTCGGCCCGGACCGCGACCGGTCCGTCGGGGCCGCCGATCCGGCCGGTGGCGGTGGAGTAGATCTTGCGGCCGACGACGCCGGTGACCTGCGCGTCCAGGTGCAGGACGGTGTCCACCGGCACCGGGAGCAGGTAGTCCGTCTCCAGCCGCCCGGTGACCGCGATCGTGCGCAGCAGCCAGTTCAGCGAGCCCAGGGTCTCGTCCAGGGCCGTCGCCAGCACACCGCCGTGCGCGAGCCCGGGTGCCCCCTGGTGCGCCTTCCTGACGGTGAACTCGGCGGTGACGGTCACCCCCTCGCCGGCCCGGGCGGCGAGGTGCAGTCCGTGCTCCTGGCCGCCGCCGCAGCCGAAGCACTCGTCGTAGTGGGGGCCGAGCAGCTCGCCGGGCGCGGGGGCCTCGGGGTGCCGCACCGGCGCCACCGCCCCTTCGGGCGGCCGCGGGGAAGTGTTACGGGGGCTCACGCGTCAGACCCTACCTGCGTACATGCAAAGCTTTGGTCATGGAGAGTTACGACGAGCGGCTCAGCGCGCCGCGCTCGTGGTGGGTGGTGGCGGCCCTGGTGGGCGTCAGCATGGGTCTGATCTTCCTGCCGTTCGGCACCCTGGCCATGCTGGCCGCCCTGGTGGGCGGCATCGCCCTCGCCTCGGTCGGCGTCTCGGCCTACGGCTCGGCCCGGATCCGGGTGGTCTCCGGCTCGCTGGTGACGCCCACGGCCCGGATCCCGGTCTCGGCCCTGGGCCCGGCGGAGCCGCTCGACGCGGAGGAGGCCCGCGCCTGGCGTACGCACCGGGCGGACGTCCGGGCGTACATGCTGCTGCGCAGCTACATCCCGACCGCGGTCCGCATCCCGGTCACGGATCCCGAGGACCCGACGCCGTACGTGTACCTCTCGACGCGCTCGCCCGAGCGCCTGGCGGCGGCCCTGGAAGCGGTCCGCGCCGGCTGACGCGGCAGGAGCGCCCCGGCCGGGTCCAGCCCGGCCCGAGGGCCCTCTCAGGCCTCCAGCGCCCGCTCGCCCCGCACGGTGCCCCCCTCGAGGGGGACAGCGCCCCCCTGGAGGGGTACGGCGGTGAGATCGCCGTCCTCCGCGGACGGCAGGGCGCCCCACGGCAGCTGGCGGGGCCGCAGATCGGCGCGCACCCGCTCGGCGAGCCGATGGGTGTCGCGCCGGTTCATGATCGCCCCGGCGGCCGCCCCGACGAGGAACGGGATCAGCACCGGGAGGTTGCGGATCAGCCGCTTCAACACCTGCTGCCGCAGCTGCTTGGCCAGCTCCCCGCCGAGCATCGAGTGGACGCCCTTGGCCCGCTCGGCCTTGCGGCCGCCGTCGGACGCCCACACGGTGACGAACGCGTTCGCCCGCTGCATGGCGGTGCCGGGCGGACGCAGCCCGTAGACCTCGTGGAGCTCGGCGAGCAGCTTGATCTCGATCAGGGCGACCCCGATGATCTCGCCCGCGAGCTCCGCGGGCATGGCCGGTGGGACGGGCAGCATCGAGGCGGCCCCGACGCCCGCTCCCACCGTGGAGGTGCCTTTCACGGCCCCGGCGACGAGCTTGTCGGCAAGCTCTTCGGGTCCGAGGCCGGGAAACTGGCGGCGCAGGGTCGCCAGGTCGCGGACGGGGATCCGCGGCGCGCCGTCGACGATGGCGTCGGCCGCCAGGTCGAGCGCCCTGCGGGCGCGGCGCAACGCGGCTGCACGGGCACGCCCCGGGGGGCGTGCCTCACCGGTCTTCTCCCCGTCTGCCACGGCCTGTGCCGCCTGTCAGGCGGCGCAGTCGCGGCAGATGGGGTTGCCGTTCTTCTCCGCCGCGAGCTGGCTGCGGTGGTGTACCAGGAAGCAGCTCATGCAGGTGAACTCGTCAGCCTGCTTGGGCAGCACCCGAACCGCCAGCTCCTCGTTGGAGAGGTCCGCACCGGGCAGCTCGAGGCCCTCCGCGGCCTCGAATTCGTCGACGTCGACCGTCGAAGTGGCCTTGTCGTTACGACGGGCCTTCAGCTCTTCGATGCTGTCCTCGTTGACGTCGTCGTCGGTCTTGCGTGGAGTGTCGTAGTCCGTAGCCATCGCTCTTCTCCCCCTCTGGGTGTCTGTGGTGTCTCCAGCGCTCGTAACGCGTGAGAGGCCGGACTTGTGCCCGACCCGAGGCGGAGATTTTGCCTCACATCAAGGTCTGTTATGCAATCGACACCCACTCGGGCCCCTGAAGAGGTGATCCTGGCAGGTGGCGAACGGGACCGTACACGATCCGGATGGCCTGCGCGCGCACGCCATGCCCGGTACTTCCCGTGAGCGCTGTGCGGGTAAACCCGGATCATCACGGGAAAATTCCGGACATTGCTGATCACGCAACGCAGTCGCCCCAAGGGCCACCGGCTGTGATCGATCACACACCTTAGACGGGCAGCGAGACACGCACGACCAGACCCCCGCCTTCGCGCGGCTCCGCCGTCACGGCACCCCCGTGGGCCCGCGTGATGGATCGCACAATGGAGAGCCCCAGACCGACGCCCTTGTCGCTGCCTGTACGCTCTGTGCGCAGCCGGCGGAAGGGCTCGAAAAGATTGTCCACCTCGTACGCCGGGACGACCGGGCCGGTGTTGCTCACCGTCAGCACGGCCACGCCGTCGTGGGCCTGCGTCGTCGCCTCGACCCAGCCCTCGCCCGGCACGTTGTAGCGGACGGCGTTCTGCAGCAGGTTCAACGCCACCCGTTCGAGGAGCACACCGTTCCCCTGTACGTATGCGGGCTGGCGGACGCCGCGCAGCTCCACGCCCTTGGCGTCGGCCTCCGAGCGCACCTGGTCGACCGCCTGCGAGGCGACCTCGGCCAGGTCCACGGGCTTGCGGTCGACGATCGCGTTCTCGGAGCGGGCGAGCAGCAGCAGGCCCTCCACGAGCTGCTCGCTGCGCTCGTTGGTGGCCAGCAGCGTCTTGCCGAGCTGCGCCAGCTCCGGCGTCGCCTCGGGGTCGGCGAGCTGGACCTCCAGCAGCGTCCGGTTGATGGCCAGCGGCGTGCGCAGCTCGTGCGAGGCGTTGGCGACGAACCGCTGCTGCGCGTTGAACGCCCGGTCCAGCCGGTCCAGCATGTCGTCGAAGGTGTCCGCGAGTTCCTTCAGCTCGTCGTCCGGGCCGTCCAGCTCGATCCGCTTGTGCAGGTCGGAGCCGGCCACGGAGCGCGCGGTGCGGGTGATGCGGCCGAGCGGCGACAGCACCCGGCCGGCCATCAGGTAGCCGAGGGCGAAGGCCAGCACGGTGAGGCCCAGCAGGGCGAACAGGGAGCGGCGCAGCAGGGAGTCCAGCGCCAGGCTCTGCTGGGCCTGGATGCAGACGTCCTGGATGCGGTTGAAGTCGCTGACGTCCATGTTGGCCACGGTCTGCGCCTCGGCGCAGTTCGTGAGCGGCTTGACGTTGACGAGGCCCTGCTGGTTCGGCGCCAGCCGGAAGTTGGCCGCGCCGCCGTCGTGCAGGGCTTGGGCGGCCAGCAGGTAGATGATCGTCAGCAGCACCATGCCGGCCATCAGGAACATGCCGCCGTACAGCAGCGTGAGCCGTATCCGGATGGTGGGCCGCAGCCACGGGTAGACCCGTGCCGGCTGCGGGTCCCAGGTGGGCTTCGGCGGCGTCGTGGCGGGCGGCGGGGCCGTCGGCTGGGCGGGTACTTCGGTCATGTGCATCAGATCCGGTAACCGGAGCCGGGCACGGTGATGATCACCGGCGGCTCGCCGAGCTTGCGGCGCAGGGTCATCACCGTCACGCGGACGACGTTGGTGAACGGGTCGGTGTGCTCGTCCCAGGCCTTCTCCAGCAGCTGCTCCGCCGAGACCACGGCGCCCTCGCTGCGCATCAGGACCTCCAGCACGGCGAACTCCTTGGGCGCCAGCTGGACCTCCTTGCCGTCGCGGAAGACCTCGCGGCGGTTCGGGTCGAGCCTGATGCCCGCCCGCTCCAGTACGGGCGGCAGCGCCTGGGTCGTACGGCGGCCGAGCGCCCGTACCCGGGCGATGAGTTCGCTGAAGGCGAAAGGCTTGGGCAGATAGTCGTCCGCCCCGAGCTCCAGACCCTCCACGCGGTCGCTGACGTCGCCGGAGGCGGTGAGCATCAGCACCCGGGTGGGGATGCCCAGTTCCACGATCTTCCGGCACACGTCGTCGCCGTGCACGAGCGGCAGGTCGCGGTCCAGCACGACCACGTCGTAGTCGTTCAGCTCGATGCGGTCCAGGGCGGCGGCGCCGTCGTACACCACGTCCACGGCCATGGCCTCACGGCGCAGCCCGGTGGCCACGGCATCGGCGAGCAGCTGCTCGTCCTCGACGACGAGTACGCGCAAGATCGTGTCCTTCCATGCGGGCGGCCCGGCGGGCGCGCCTGGGGTCCCCGGAGCCGGGGCCGGGTTCCATCCTGCCTGGAACCGCGGTAAACCGGTCGTAAGCGCCAGGTGACGTGCGCCGCGGACGGGCGGGAGCCGCCCGCTCCCGGGAATTTCCCGGAATCATGTTTCCGCCCCCGGCGGGGTGGGGAGTACGACTGCACACCCGCCGATCACATCTGTCCGGCCACCCCGAAGGCACGGCACTCGAGCTGTAGCCGCCGGATCACCCGTGATCACCTGCCGTCGGCACACCCCCGTGCCCTTTGACCTACGCCGAGGGGGCTCACATGGACGCATTCACCGCTGGCATTCTGCAGCGCATAAGGAGCACCGAAACCGACATCGACCGCGCCCGTGAGTCGGGTGACGACTTCCTCGTCGAGGTCGAGACCGCGGAACTGGAAGACCTCCGGCGGCTCGCCGCCGACCACGGCGTCGAGGTGGGGGCGCTCCACAACTGACCCCGCCGGCGACGACGCCCCGGTGCATCCGGCACCGGGGCTTCTTGCTGCGTACGAACGCCGGCTGCGAGGGCCGCCCGCGAGAGCCGCCGCCGTCAGTCGTGCCAGGCGCCCAGCTCGTCCAGGAGGCGCTGCAGCGGGCCGAAGACGCCCGGGGACGCGGCGACCGTCAGGTCGTACGACGGGGGCTCGCCCGGCCGGGAGCCGGTGAGCGCGCCGGCCTCACGGGCGATGAGGTCGCCGGCGGCCAGGTCCCAGGGGTGCAGCCCGCGCTCGTAGTAGCCGTCCAGCCGGCCGCAGGCCACGTCGCACAGGTCGATCGCGGCGGAGCCCGCCCGGCGGATGTCGCGGACCTGGGGCAGCAGGACGCGCGCGACCTCGGCCTGCGCGGTCCGCACCGTCCGGACGTAGTTGAAGCCCGTGCCGATCAGCGCCTCCGCCATCGGCGGCGAGGGCCGGTGAGCGATCCGTTCGCCGTTCAGGTACGCGCCCCGGCCGAGCACCGCGTGGCTCGTCTCGCGCCGGGTCGGGACCTCCACGACGCCGACGACGCGCTCCCCGTCCAGCTCGGCCGCCACGGAGACGGACCACTCCGGGCGCCCGTAGAGGTAGTTCACGGTGCCGTCGATCGGGTCGACGACCCAGCGCACCCCGCTGGTGCCCGTGACGCTGGCGCCCTCCTCGCCGAGGATGCCGTCCCGCGGGCGGGCCTGCGCGATCAGCCCGGTGATGAGCTTCTCCGCGGCGAGGTCCATCTCCGTGACGACGTCGATGCTGCTCGACTTGGTGGCCGCGACACCGAGGTCGGCGGGGCGGCCGTCGCGCAGCAGCTCGCCCGCCTTGGCCGCGGCTTCGAGGGCCAGGGCGAGGAGTTCGTCCTTCAGCTGTTCCGTGGTCCGGTCCGTCATGCCCGCGCCTCCTCGGCGGCCGCGGGGGCGGCCTCCGCCCCGGCGACGACCGGCTTCCACACCCGTCCGGGACAGCAGCCGGGCCGGCACACGTCGTGGCTGGGGCCCAGCGCGCCGAGCGCGCACCGCTCGGGGTGCTCGCCGCGCTCGGTCGCGGCCCGCTCCAGCACGAGTTCGCGCAGTCCGGCGACGAATCCCGGGTCGGCGCCGACCGTGGCCGACCGTACGGCGGGCAGGCCCAGCTCCTTCGCCTTGGCGGCCGCCTCGGTGTCGAGGTCGTACAGGACCTCCATGTGGTCGGAGACGAAGCCGATCGGCGCCATCACGACGGCCGGGGCCCCGGCCTCGTGCAGGGCCTCCAGGTGGTCGCAGATGTCCGGCTCCAGCCACGGGATGTGCGCGGCGCCGCTGCGCGACTGGTAGACCAGCTCCCAGGGGCGGTCGACACCGGTCGCCTCGCGGACGGCCGCGGCGACGAGGCGGGCGACGTCCCGGTGCTGGGCGACGTACGCGCCGCCCTCGGGGCCGGAGGTGTCGGCCGACGACGTCGGGATGGAGTGCGTGCTGAACGCGATGTGCGCGCCGTCACGGACGTCCTCGGGCAGCTGCTCGAGGGCGCTGAGCACGCCGTCGGCCATGGGCCGTACGAAGCCCGGGTGGTTGAAGTAGTGCCGCAGCTTGTCGACCCGCAGCTCGACGCCGCGTTCGGTCCGCAGCCGGTCCAGGGCGGCCGCGAGGTCCTCGCGGTACTGGCGGCAGCCGGAGTACGAGGCGTACGCGCTGGTGACCAGGGTCAGTACGCGGCGGTGGCCGTCGGCGGCGATCTGCTCCAGGGTCTCGTACAGGTACGGCGCCCAGTTGCGGTTGCCCCAGTAGACGGGGAGGCCGACGCCGTTGTCCGCGAAGTCGTCGCGCAGGGCCCCGATCAGCCTGAGGTTCTGCTCGTTGATGGGGCTGACGCCGCCGAAGAGGTAGTAGTGCCGCCCCACCTCCTGCAGCCGCTCCCGGGGGATCCCCCGGCCCCGGGTCACGTTCTCGAGGAACGGGACGACGTCCTCCGGCCCCTCCGGGCCGCCGAAGGAGAGCAGCAGCAGAGCGTCGTACGGTCGTACGTCGGGCGTTTCGCGCATGCCCCGATCCTGCCACGCCCCGCCCCTGGCGGCCGTCGGCCCCCGAGGGCCCCGGGGCGTTCCCCGCGGCCCAGGGCGGACCCTGACGCGGCTGTCGGAGGCCCCGCTTACGCTGAGGATCGCCCCACAACCGACCCCACCGAACTGTGAGCCGCACGTGCTAGCCCCGTACCGCGCGATCTTCTCGCGCCGAGGCACCCTCGCCTTCTCCACCGCCGGCTTCGTCGGCCGGATGCCCCTGGCCATGACCGGCCTGGGCATCGTGACGATGATGTCCCAGCTCACGGGCAGGTACGGCCTGGCGGGCGCGCTCACGGCGACCCTCGCACTCGCGGCCGCCGTTCTCGGCCCGCAGGTCTCACGCCTCACCGACCGCCACGGCCAGCGCCGCGTGATGCGCCCGGCGATGCTCATATCCGTGGCCGCGATCGGCATGCTGTGCCTGACCGCCCGCGAGGGCTGGCCGGACTGGCTGCTGTTCGTCTTCGCGGCGACGGCCGGCTGCGTACCCAACGTCGGCTCGATGGTCCGCGCCCGCTGGTCGCTGATCTACCGCGACGACGACCCCACCCGGCTGCACACGGCGTACTCCTTCGAGTCCGTCGTGGACGAGATCTGCTTCATCATCGGCCCGATCCTCGCCATCGGCCTGGCCACCTCCGTCTTCCCCGAGGCCGGACTGCTCCTGGCCGCCGTCTTCCTGGGCGTGGGCGTGTGGTGGCTGACCGCCCAGCGCGCCACCGAGCCCCCGCCGCACCCGCCGGGCCACCATGCCGCCGGCAGCGCCCTGCGTACGCGCGGACTGCCGTGGCTGATGGCCTCGTTCGTGGCGACCGGCGCGCTGCTGGCGGCGACCGAGGTGTCGACGGTCGCGTTCGCCGAGGAGGAGGGCCACAAGTCCGCCGCGAGCATCGTGCTCGCCCTGTGGGCGCTGGGTTCCGGTATCGCCGGGCTGGTCTTCGGGCTCGTCCAGCCGAAGGGACCGCTGTCCAGGCGATTCCTGCTGGGTGTGGCCGCGATGGCCGTGAGTATGATCCCCCTCCAACTGGTCAGTAGCCTTCCGCAGCTGACCGTGGCGCTGTTCGTCTCCGGCCTGGCGGTCGCCCCGACCATGGTGACCACCATGGCCATGGTGGAGCGGCTCGTCCCGCCGTCCCGGCTCACCGAGGGCATGACCTGGGTGAGCACCGGGCTCGCGGTGGGGGTGGCCCTGGGCTCGGCGGTGGCCGGGTGGGCCATCGACGCGGGCGGGTCCGAGGCCGGTTACGCCGTCCCCGGGGTCTCGGGAGCGCTCGCGGTCGCGGTGGCGCTGCTGGGACACCGCCGGCTGCGGTCGGCGCCCGCACGGGAGGGAACGCACGTTGCAGAGCGGAAGCAGCCGGGGGACGAGGAGCAGGAGCACGTGGCGTAACTGGGCGGGGAACGTCTCCGCCCGGCCCGCGCTGAGCGTGAGCCCGTCGAGCGCGGAGGAGGTCGCCGAGGCCGTCCGGCTGGCCGCCGGGAAGGGGCTGCCCGTGAAGGCGGTCGGCACGGGCCACTCCTTCACACCGGTCGCAGCCACCGACGGGCTGCTGATACGCCCCGAACGCCTGACGGGCATACGGGAGATCGACCGGGCCGCCGGGACGGTCACCGTGGCCGCGGGGACACCGCTGAAGGTCCTCAACCGCGAGCTGGCCTCGGCGGGGCTGTCGCTGACCAACATGGGCGACATCATGGAGCAGACCGTCTCCGGGGCGGTCAGCACGGGCACCCACGGTACGGGCCGTGCCTCCGGTTCCGTCTCGGCGCAGGTCGTGGGGCTGGAGCTGGTGACCGCCGAGGGCAAGGTCCTCCACTGCTCGGCCGCCGAGAACGCGGACGTCTTCGCCGCGGCCCGGCTGGGGCTGGGCGCGCTGGGTGTCCTCACCTCGCTCACGTTCGCCGTGGAGCCGGCGTTCCTGCTCACGGCGCGCGAGCAGCCGATGGGCTTCGACGAGGTGACGTCGCGCTTCGACGAGCTGGCGGCGGAGAACGAGCACTTCGAGTTCTACTGGTTCCCGCACACCGCGAACTGCCACACCAAGCGCAACAACCGCAGCGCGGGCCCGGCGAAGCCGCTCGGCGCCGCCGGGCGCTGGGTCGAGGAGGAGCTGCTCTCCAACGGCGTCTGGGAGGTGGCCTGCCGGGTGGGCCGGGCTGCCCCCGCGACGGTCCCGTCGATCGCGAAGATCGCCAGCAGGGCCTGGTCGGACCGGACGTACACGGACGTCGCGTACAAGGTCTTCACCAGTCCGCGCCGGGTGCGGTTCGTGGAGATGGAGTACGCCGTGCCCCGGGCGGCCGCCGTCGGCGCGCTGCGGGAGCTGCGGGCGCTCGTCGACTCCTCCGGCCTGCGGATCAGCTTCCCGGTGGAGGTCCGCGTCGCGCCCGCGGACGACATCCCGCTCTCCACCGCCTCCGGCCGGGACTCCGCGTACATCGCGGTCCACCTCTACCGGGGCACGCCGCACGAGGCGTACTTCGGGGCGGTGGAGCGGATCATGACGGCGCACGAGGGCCGCCCCCACTGGGGCAAGATGCACACCCGCGACGCGTCCTACCTCGAGGGCGTCTACCCGCGCTTCGCCGAGTTCCGCTCCCTGCGCGACCGGTTGGACCCCGAGCGGCGGTTCACGAACGCGTATCTGCGGCAGGTCCTGGGGGACTGAGGGACGCTCAGTCCGTCGCGGTCTGCGGCGTGACGCCCGCCTCCGGGGACTGCGTCGGGTCCGCCTCCGGAGTCGTCCCCGGGTCCTCGGCCGGGTCGGACTGCCCGTCGTCCGGTGTCTCCGCGTCGTTCGACGGCGTGGGGGACGGTGCGGTGGTTTGGTCGCCGTCCTGCGAGGCCGACGGGGTCGGGGTGTCCGCCGGGTCCGGGGTGCCGGAGGGGTGCCGGCCGGTGGACGGCTCGTCCGTGTCGTCCGCCGGCTGCTGCGAGTCGTCCTGGTCCGCCGGGCCGCCGTCGCCGGAGGGCCCCAGGACCCGGCCGATGCTCGTGCCGGCGCCCGTGTCGTCCTTGCCCCACCAGCTCGCCATCGTGCCGCCGCCGGCCGCCTCGACGCCCACGACGACCGCCATCCCGGCGGCGAACACCCCCGCCGCGGTCAGCGCGGTGCGCCGCCAGCCCCGCAGCCGGGTGCCGTGCACCGTCGCCTCGGAGAAGCCGCCGGTGGCGGGCAGCACCCGCGTGGCGTCCGCCGCCTCCTGCGGCATCCCGTGTGTGGCGTCGCGCAGTTGCTCGCCCGTACGACGGAACACGTGCTGGAACACCGCGCCGCCCGCCGTCGCCACCACGCTGACCACACCGGCGCCGATGATCGTCCCGTACACGCCCATGCTGGACGCCAGGAACGCGGCGACGACGGTCGCCGCCGCGCTGCCCGCCACCTGCGACCCGCTCAGCTCGAGCTTCCCGCCGGACTCCGCTTTCTGCCCCATCCCCATCCAAAGGCCGTTCTTTCCGACTCCAACCGTCAGAAAGGACTCCCGGGCGGATCTCGCGGTTCCGGATGTGGAGACTCTGTGATCCTTCGCACGGATCCGGCCTCCGGTGCGCGCACTCCGGCCCTGCGGAACCCCCCGCTCCGGCCACGCTCCGCGACCATGAGCGCTCTGGCCGCAATTTCGCCCTTTCGGCCGACTGCGGCCCGGAAACTGGCAACATGCCGGACCACATGCTTCCGAATCGGCGGATTACGTGACGGACCACCCCCGCATCCGTGCAGGTGAGGGGAGGGAAAAGCGGCAACTCCCGCGCTCCGTGAGAACGTAGACGGCGTGGCGGGCCCACCTTCCGGGGCGAACGGAGCCCGAATGGAGTACTGTGACGAACCCGTGCTCCGGTGTCCCGTCTGACGGGTGACCCGCATGGTCACTCAGCGTTGCAAATTGGTAACCGTGCCATAACGGCGCTTTGGGCCCAAGGTCCGACACGCCGGGCAACTCGGCAATGTTGTGGCAGGCCGCACTCCGGCAGGCCACACTCGACTAGCGGAAGCAGCGACGCACACGTGACGTCGGCAGGCACGACCCGGGAGGTCCCCATGCCCGAACTGCGTGTCGTGGCCGTCAGCAACGACGGCACACGGCTGGTGCTGAAGGCTGCGGACGCCACGGAGTACACCCTTCCGATTGACGAACGGCTGCGCGCGGCCGTCCGCAACGACCGTGCCCGGCTCGGCCAGATCGAGATCGAGGTCGAGTCGCATCTGCGGCCCCGCGACATCCAGGCGCGGATACGAGCCGGTGCCTCCGCCGAGGAGGTCGCGGCGCTGGCCGGCATCCCCGTGGACCGTGTGCGGCGCTTCGAGGGCCCGGTGCTGGCCGAGCGGGCGTTCATGGCCGAGCGGGCCCGTAAGACGCCCGTGCGGCGTCCCGGCGAGTCCACCGGCCCGACCCTGGGCGACGCCGTCTCCGAGCGGCTGATGATGCGCGGGGCGGACAAGGACACCGTCCAGTGGGACTCCTGGCGGCGGGACGACGGCACCTGGGAGGTGCTGCTCGTCTACCGCGTCGCGGGCGAGCCCCACTCGGCCGGCTGGACCTACGACCCGCCGCGCCGGCTGGTGCAGGCCGTGGACGACGAGGCGCGGGCGCTCATCGGCGAGTCCGACGACCCCCCGGAGCCCTCGTTCCCGTTCGTGCCGCGCATCGCCCGGCTCCCCCGCCCCGACCGTGACGGCGAGGGCCCGGAGCGGGACGCCGGCCAGGGTCGCGGCGGCGCGTCCGGCGGCGCCAAGGACAAGGGCGGCGACTCGCTGACCAGCCTGCTGGAGGCCGTGCCCAACTACCGGGGCGACCTGGCGGTTCCCGAGCAGTCGGGTCCGCCGTCCCCGCCCCCGCCGGAGGCGCCGGTCCAGCAGCCGCCCGCCGAGGCGGAGGAGCCCCCGGCGCCGGCCGCGTCCGCGGGATCCGCCGGTTCGGCGTACGCGGACGTGCTGATGCCGCGGAGCGTGCGGGGCCACCGCGACCGGCTCACGGGCCACACGGACCGGCAGGCGGAGGCGGACGGCGTCCGCCCGGGCCGCCGGGCGTCGGTGCCGTCGTGGGACGAGATCGTCTTCGGGTCGCGGCGGAAGAAGCCCGAGTCGGGCGGCTGACGGAGAAGTTGATACGACGAGGGCCGGGTCTTTCGGAAGACCCGGCCCTCGTCGTACGCGGCGCCGGGCCCTTCGCAGGACCCGGCCCTCGTCGTACGCCCTCAGCCGCGCTCCGGGCCCGTCGCCACGGGGCGGGACGGGTCTCCCGACCACTCCGACCACGAGCCGACGTACAGCGACGCCTCCACGCCCGCCACGGCCAGCGCGAGGACCTCGTGGGCGCCGGAGACGCCCGAGCCGCAGTAGACGCCCACCTCGGCGCCGGGGACCGCGCCCAGCGCGCCGAAGCGCTCGGCGAGTTCGGCCGCCGGTCGGAACGTGCCGTCGGGGGCGGTGTTCTCCGTCGTGGGGGCGTTCAGCGCGCCGGGGATGTGTCCGGCGACCTTGTCGATGGGCTCCGTCTCGCCGCGGTACCGCTCCCCCGCCCGCGCGTCGAGCAG
The DNA here is from genome assembly GCF_040680895.1 of Streptomyces sp. NPDC051940. Taxonomy (NCBI): domain Bacteria; kingdom Bacillati; phylum Actinomycetota; class Actinomycetes; order Kitasatosporales; family Streptomycetaceae; genus Streptomyces; species Streptomyces sp. NPDC051940. Next base: position 13,957 of record NZ_JBFAXR010000018.1, read on the forward strand.
CACGCCCCGGTGGGCCAGCGCGCCGGCCTCGTCGGCGGTGAGCAGTCCGCGGGCGCCCGGGATCGGGCGGAAGTCGCCGGGCTCCGGCGACGGCGTCTCAGTGGACAGCGGGCCGTCCCAGGCGTCCAGACCGCCGTCAAGGACACGTACCGAAGGATGACCCGTCCAGCGGAGCATCCACCAGGTGCGGGCCGACGCCCAGCCCTGCCAGCCGTCGTACACGACGACGTCCCGGTCGGCGGACACCCCGGCCCGGCGCATCGCGTCCTCGAAGACGTCCGGTTCCGGCAGCGGGTGGCGGCCCCGGTCGCCGGGCGGGCCGGCCAGTTCGGTCTCCAGGTCGACGTAGACCGCCCCGGGGATGTGCCCGGCCTCGTACGTCGGGCGCCCGGGCGGCCCGCCCATCTGGTAGCGGACGTCGAGCAGGACGGGCGGGCGCGGCGAGCCGAGTTCGGCGGCGAGTTCGGCGGCGGATACGAGCGGAGTCATGGCCCCATCCTCGCGCAGCCGCCGCCCGGCCGGGCGGCGGGGGCGCCGACACGGCCCCGCCCGGACCTCACCCGCGTGGCGCAACCCCACCCCCACCCGGGGCTCGGAAGCGGAACCCCCGAGCCCCTCCCCGCTCACACCCCTGAGTGAGCACGCCGACACCCTCCGGAAACTTCGCGGAAACCCCACGCACCGACATTTCGCCGTTGATTTGACCCCAATTCGCCGCAGAGGGGGCGCGCTTTCGGGTACCGGATGGGAATATCGTCCCCATGACCGAGGGAGCGAGCGACCCCACAGCCCCACGGCCCCCCGGCACACCATGCTGGGTGACCCTGCTGGCCCACAACCTCCCCGCCGCCCAGGACTTCTACGGCACCCTGTTCGGCTGGCGGTTCGAGACGGGCCTGCAGCGGGTGGGCCCGTACACGCAGGACCTGCGCGCGCAGGCGGATGGGCAGGACCTGGCGGGGATCGGCGAGCTGCCCCCGGACAGCCGGCAACATCCGGTCTGGACGCCGTACTTCATCGTCCGCGACGCCGACGTGGCCGCGGCGAACGTGCGCAGCACGGGCGGCACGGTGGCGGTCGGGCCGCTGGACCTGACCACGCGCGGCCGGATGGCGCTGTGCTCCGATCCGACCGGGGCGGTGTTCGGCATCTGGCAGCCGCGCGAGCACCTGGGCTGGTCACGGCGTCCGCTGCCCGGCACGCCCGTGTGGAACGAGCTGTGGGTGCCGGAGCCCTCGATGGTCAGCCGGTTCTACGAGTGGATCTTCGGCTGCACGATGGACAAGCAGGCGGACGGCTCCCTTACCCTGCTGGCGGGCGGCCAGGCCGTCGCCGCCATCCGCCCCCTGCCGCCGTCCCTCGCCACGCAGACGCCGCCCCACTGGAGCACGCACTTCGCGGTGAAGGACGCCGCCGAGACGGTCGCCCTTCTCGGCAGCCTTGGGGGCCGGTTGCTCCGGGGTCCCTACGACGTGCCCGGCGGTGTGCGGGCGGAGGTCGCGGACCCGGAGGGCGCGGAGTTCACCCTGGTGTCGGACGGCTGAGGGTTCGGGTCAGGAGTGGCGGCGCGGCCGCTTGGCGGGCTTGCCGCCGCGCGCGGCGCCCTTGCGCGCGCCGGCGCCGCCGGCCTTGGCGCCACGCCCGGGCGGAGGCGGCTTGCGCCGCGCGGCGCCCTTGTCCGCCTGCCGGGCCGCCGGCTCCGCCTCCCCGCGCCGGCCGCGCGAGCTGTTCACGGTCCGCCCGCGCACGACGCCGATGAAGTCGTCCACCGCGTCCGTGGTGGCGTCCTCCCGCCAGGAGAGCGCGACCTGCGACTGCGGCAGCCCGCCGACGGTCCGGTACGTCAGGTCCTTGCGGTGGTGCAGCCGCGCCAGCGACTGCGGTACGACGAGCACACCGACGCCCGCCGCCACCAGCTGCACGGCGTCCGCCGTGGTGGCGGGGCGCTCCAGCGCGGGGCGGCCCGGCGGGTGCTCCCAGTCCAGGGTGTCGTCGAGCGGGTGCAGGACGAGCTCGTCGGCGAGGTCCTCGGCGGTCAGCTCGTCGTCGGCGGCGGCGAAGAGGTGGTCCTTGGGGATCACGACGACGGTCGTCTCGACGTACAGCGGGATCGCGTGCAGATCGGCGCGGTCGACGGGCAGCCGTACGAAGGCCGCGTCCAGCTCCCGCTCCCGCAGCGCGCCGGGGGCCTCGGCGGTGGTGACGGCGACCAGCTCCAGCGGGGCGGCGGGGTAGCGCTCCTCCCAGATCCGCACCCACTTGCCGGGCGTGACGCCGGGGACGTAGCCGAGGCGGAACGCCGAAGGGGCCGTGGGGGCTGCGGGACGGTGCTGGGGGTCGCTCACGCCCCCAGGCTAGCCGGGCCCCCGGGGACCGGCTCATCCGCGTGGCGCGGGCGCGGTCCCCGACTGCTCGTATCCTTGATCCCATGAACGCGCACCAGAGCACCCAGACCATGAAGCCCGCCACCGCGGCGAAGAAGCTGGGTGTGTACCTCGACGCCACCCCCGAGGAGTTCCGGACGGGCGTCGTCTCGCGCGCCGAGCTGAACGCCCTGCAGACCGACCCGCCGCAGTGGCTGCGCGACCTGCGCGCCGACGGCCCGCATCCGCGCCCGGTGGTCGCGGCGAAGCTGGGCGTCTCCATCTCCGGCCTGGCCCGGGGCGGCGTGACGGAGGCCCTGACCACGGCGCAGATCGAGGCGCTGAAGGCGGAGAACCCGGAGTGGCTGCAGAAGGAGCGCGCCACCCAGGCCGAGGTCCGCAAGGAGGCGGCCCGTATCAAGGCGAAGAAGGCGGAGCAGACCGACGAGGCCTGACCGCGCCGCTCCCGGTGGGCGAGCGGCGTTCAGTCGTTTGACGGATTCCGTGCGGACGCGTCCGCTCGTTCTCCCGGTATGAAATCCCTGTTGAAACTGGGCGCCGTCGCGATGACCGCGACGGCGCTGCTGGCAGGTCCCGCGACCGCGGCAGAGCCTGACCAGCGGGTCCCGCGCACCACGCTGTTCCTCAAGATCGACGGAATTCCGGGCGAGTCCACGGCCGACAAGCACCGGGGCGAGATCGAGATCTACTCCTACTCGCTGGGTGCCTCGCAGTCCGGTACCGGTGGCGCCGGCGGTGGCGGCGGCACGGGCAAGGTGACGTTCTCCGACTTCACCTTCGCCAAGACGACCGACTCCGCGAGTCCCCTGATCTTCAAGAGCGTGGCCACCGGCACGCACCACAAGGAGGCCGTGCTGACGGCCGAGAAGGGAAGGGGAAGGCCGCAGCCGTACCTCACGATCAGACTCCAGGACGTGCTGATCTCCGGCATCAGTTCAGCCGGCCAGGAGGCAGGCACCGCACCGACCGACAAGGTCACGCTCGACTTCGCGAAGGTCACGATGACGTCGCGGGCGCCCGACGGCTCCCTGGTCTCCACCTGCTGGGACGTCAAGACTTCGCGCTCCTGCTGAGAGCGCCGCCGCGGGCGGTCCGGTGTGCGTGAGCCGGCCCGCCCGCGGCGCTACGGGCGGGAGTGCGGGACCGGGGAGTCGTCCTCCGGGATCACGCGGCGCCAGATCTCGCGCTGGAACTGCTGTGCCGTCATGTCGATGTGCTCCGCCATCAGGGCCTGGGCGCGGGCGGCCTCGCCGGATCCGACGGCCTCCGCGATGGCTTCGTGCTGGTTGGCGGCCTGCAGCAGTGAGCCGCCCGCGATGCCGGCCAGCCCTATCGTCGTGACCTGGCGCTGCAGTCGCCGTACGGCGTCGACCGTGGCCGTGTAGAACGTGTTGGCGGCGGCCGTGGCGACGGCGGCGTGGAACGCCTCGTCGGCCAGGGTGAAGGCGTCGATGTCGTCGTCCAGGGCGGCCCGGGCGGACTGGTGCGCGGCTTCCCGGACGGCCTTGACCTGGGCGGGGGTGGCGCGCTGGGCGGCCAGCTCGGCGGTGGTGGTCTCCAGGTGGCGGCGGAACTCGAAGAGTTCGTCGACCTGGCGGAGGTCGGCCGGCAGGAAGTTGGTCAGGGACTGCTGCCAGGAGGAGTGCTCGGGCTCGGCGACATAGATGCCGCGCCCCTTCTGTACGGACAGCCGCCCCAGGGCGGAGAGGATCTTCACCGCTTCCCGGACGACCGTCCGGGACATCCCGACCTCCTCGGCCAGGTCCTTCTCGGTGGGCAGCCGGGCGCCGGGCTGCAGCCCGGCCCGCACCACGTACTCCAGAATGCGCTCGGCCGCGACCTCGTAGCCGGGCCGGTACGCGCCGCCGCCCGCGGGTTCCGGCGCGGCGGCCTTCGCGGCGCCCCTCTGTGTCTGGTTCAACGACGTTCCCTCGCTCTCCCCGTGAGGCCGCCGGCCGACATGCCCTGGTCTCACTCCCGCTGCATGTTTCAGATACATCGAACAGTCTGCCGCCAGTGAATCACATCAACCATCTTGACGCCAGGATCGCACGGCCGCAGACTCGTGTACGCCTTCCTCCGCATCCACACAGCAGCCGCACCGATTTCACCGACGGCTCGATCCGACGCCCGAGCTCACCGCCATGCCCCCGCACCGTTCATGCAGCAGACCATGTATCAGAGCTATTCCCGGCCGGGCGCAGCCGGCAGCGGCAGCCGAGCGCAGCGACGGGCGGCGCGCCGAGGTCGGTCACTACTACACCATCTCCGGGTCCCGCGGCGCGAGCGTCTCGCGCCACCGAAAGCCCCGGAGGCACCACGCACCCGCAGCGGCCGGCCGGACCGGCGGCCGGCTCATCTCCCGTAAAGGACACGCATGTTGAACGACGTGAGGCTCGGCGTGATCGGTCTCGGCGTGCGCGGCGGCCTGGCCGCGCTGGCCCACCGTCCCGGCGCGGGCGCGCGCGTGACGGCCGCCTGCGACACGGACCCGCGCATGGCCGCACTCGCCCAGGACCGCCTCGGCCGCTCCGTGCGCACCACCACCGACCACCGCGACCTGCTCGACGCCGGGCTCGACGGCGTCCTCGTCCTCACCCCGGACCACACGCACGAGCGGATCGCCACGGACTTCCTGGCGGCCGGCGTCCCGGTGTTCCTGGAGAAGCCGATGGCGATCACCACCGACGGCTGCGACCAGGTGCTGCGCACGGCCCACAAGCACCGCACGCGGCTGTTCGTCGGCCACAACATGCGGCACATGCCCGTCGTCACCGCCATGCGCGAGCTGATCGAGCGCGGGGAGATCGGCGAGGTGAAGGCCGTCTGGTGCCGCCACTTCGTCGGACACGGCGGGGACTTCTACTTCAAGGACTGGCACGCCGACCGGCGCAACACCACCGGCCTGCTGCTGCAGAAGGGCGCACACGACATCGATGTCATCCACTGGCTGGCCGGCGGGTACTCCCGGCGCGTGAACGCCATGGGCGCACTGACCGTCTACGGCGGCATCACCTCGCGGCGCGACCGCGACGCGCACCGGATGACCGACTGGCTGTCGGAGAACAACTGGCCTCCCCGCACCCTGACCGGGCTCAACCCGGTGGTGGACGTGGAGGACCTGAGCATGATGCAGATGCAGCTCGACAACGGCGTGCTCGCCAGCTACCAGCAGTGCCACTACACCCCGGACTACTGGCGCAACTACACGGTGATCGGCACCGAGGGACGGCTGGAGAACTTCGGCGACTCCGAGGGAGCGGAGATCCGGGTGTGGAACCGGCGCTCCGGCTACCGCGCCGAGGCCGACGTCACCAAGCCGGTCCACTCCCCGGACGGGTCGCACGGCGGCGCCGACCCCCTGCTGGTCGACGCGTTCCTGCGGTTCCTGCGGGAAGGCGGGACCACCGTCACCTCGCCGGTGGCGGCTCGCGAGGCGGTGGCCGCCGGGTACGCGGCCACCGTGTCGCTGCGGGACGGCGGCAGGCCGGTCGACGTGCCGCCCGTGGACGCGGAGACGGCCGCCTACTTCGACGGCGGCCAGCCCGGGTCGACGGCGGTCGGGGCTGAGCGCGGCTGAGCGCCGCCGCCCGGATCAGCCCTTCGTCGCCCCGCCCGTGAGTCCCTTCACGAACTGCTTCTGGAACGCCAGATAGAAGACCAGCACCGGCAGCGTCGCGAGGAACATGAAGGCGAACACCGAGCCGAAGTCGGCCTGGTGTTCGCCGATGGCGCGGTAGATGCCGACGGTCACCGTGGTGCCGGCGTCCGGTCCCAGGATGATCAGCGGGTTGAGGAAGTCGTTCCAGATCCAGACGCCGAGGAAGATCAGCACGCTCGCCGACGCCGGCCGCATCAGCGGGAACACCACCTGCCAGAACGCCCGGAACGCCCCCGCCCCGTCGAGCGCCGCCGACTCCTCGAGCTCCCGCGGGATCGTCTTGACGAAGCCGGCGAAGACCAGGACGCCGAACGGCATGTAGTAGCCGACGTACGCGAGGATCAGGCCGGGCACCGTGCCCATCAGGCCGAGGGTGCGCAGCACCTCGGTGATCGGGGTCAGGATGACGGCGGGCGGCACCATGAGCCCGCACAGCAGCACCACCATGGCGATCTTGGCGAGCGCGCCGGCCGACCGGGCCAGATAGTGGCCGAGCATGGCCGAGAGCGCCGTGACGACCAGGATGGAGATCACGGTGACCTCGGTGCTGTTGACCAGCCCGTACCAGAAGAGGCGGTCCGGCCTGGAGAGCACGCTGTCGACGTTGTCCACGGTCGGCGGCACGGGCAGGCCCACCGGGTGGGCCACGATGTCCGGGCCGTTCTTGAACACGTTGACGAGGACGAGGTAGATCGGCAGGAAGAAGAGCAGGCCGGCGAGGGACGCGGCGAGCGGACGCACCCAGGTCCTGGTTGCGGTCGTCATCAGAAGGTCACCTCGCGTCGCTGGAGCAGGCGGAGCGCGGCGACCGAGGCGGCGGCCACGAGGGCGAGCATCACGACGGCCATCGCGGAGGCGTAGCCGACGTGGTTGCCGTTGAAGGCGGTCTGCACCACCTGGAAGGCGAGGGTGGAGGTGGTGCCGGGTCCCGGGCCGCCGTTGGTGAGGACCTGGACCTGGTCGTACGCCTTGAAGCCGCCGATCAGCGACATCACCGTGTTGATCGTGACGGCGGGGGCCAGCATCGGCCAGGTGACGTGGCGGAAGCGGGCGAGCGGGCCGCAGCCGTCGAGCGCCGCCGCCTCGTGCAGCTCCTGCGGGATGCCCTGCAGCCCGGCCAGATAGATCACCACGCAGAAGCCGAGCCCCTGCCAGGCGATCACCCAGGACACCGTGTAGAGGGCGAGGTCCGGGTCGGACAGCCAGCCCGGCGGATTGCTCATCCCCAGTTGCCGCAGCATGGAGTTGAGCAGGCCGTCGTCGACGAGGATCGCCTGCCAGATGACGCTGACCACGACGGCGCTCAGCACGACGGGGACGAAGAACACGCTGCGCAGCGCGTTGTACAGCCAGCCGCGGCGGTCCAGGAGCAGCGCGATCGCCAGACCGCCGGCGTTGGTCACGAGCGTCACGAGCACCGTGATGACGAGGGTGTTCCGCAGCGCCGTGAAGAACTCGTCGTCGGAGGCGAGGCCGGTGAAGTTGTCCAGGCCCACCCACTGGGTCGGCGGGTCGAAGGGGTTCTTGTCGGTGAGGCTGTAGCCGGTCGCGACACCGATGGGTACGAGGACGACGGCGAGGTAGGCCAGCAGTCCGGGGGCCGCGAACAGGGCGAAGCGGCCGAGTCGTTCGCGGCGGCCGCGGCGGCGCCGGCGCGGAGCGGCCGCCTTCTCGGGAGCGGGGGTCCGCCCGGGCGCCGGGCGCCGGGCCGGGGCCGCAGCCCCGGCACGGAGTTCCACCGGGTCGTGGGTGCGGTTGCGCATTACCGGGTGGCCTTCTCCCACTGTTCGTCCAGGTAGGCGGCGAACTCCCGGGCCGTCATACGGCCGCTGAGCAGGTTCTGCATCCCCGCGGCGGCCTTGTCGGCCATGCCCGGCGGCAGGGAGCCGTCACCGGTCTCCTGGGAGAAGGAGTTGACGATGCCGTCCTCCTTCTGGGCGCTCTCGTACGCGGCCACGGTCGCCTGGTAGACGGGCCCCATGTTCGCCGGTGCCTGGTAGCCCTTGATGGCGATGATGAGGGCGTCGGCCTTCACCGCGGCGTCGAGGTTCTTGTCGTCCTCCATGAACGCCTTCGCCCACTTCTTGGCCAGCGCCACGTCCGGCGCCTTCGAGCTCACCGTCATCCCGCCGCCGAGGACGCCGGGCAGCGCCGGTGCGCCCTGGTCGGTGGGCCAGGCGAACACGCCCGTCTCGAAGTCCGGCTTCTTCGCGTCGGCCGACGCGGCGAACCAGCTGCCCATCGGGTACATGGCGCCCTTGCCGTCGCGGAACGCCTGCTCGGTGTCCGCGTACGAGCGGGAGAGCCCGGCCCGGTCGACGTATCCCTTGCCGGCGAGGCCGGCGACCTTCTGCGCGGCGTTCACGAAGGCGTCGTCGGTGAACTCGACCTTGCCCGCGGCGCGCTGCGTCAGCCAGTCCGGGGTCCCGTCGTAGACCTCGGTGGCGACGGTGCAGATCAGGGGGAACATGTCGGCCCAGGAGTCCTTGCCGCCGCCGCCGACCACGAACGGGTTGATGCCCTTCGCCTTCAGCTTCGCGCTCGCGTCGAGCAGTTCGGCGTAGGTGCGGGGCGGGGTGGCCACGCCTGCCGTGGCGAAGTCCTTCTTGTTGTAGTAGACCAGCGTGGTCTGGGCCGCGTACGGCAGCTGGTAGACCTTGCCGCCGTAGGTGTTGGCGTGCGGCTGGGTGTACGGGGCGAGGTCCTGGTCCGTCCAGGCGGCGAGCTTGCCCGACTCGGCGAATCCGGCGGGGTTCAGCCCGATCATCACGTCCGGGAACTGGCCGGTGCTGTCCAGCTGCTTGGCGTATCCGGTGCGGTCCGCGCTCGGCGACACGAGCTTCTTGATCCGCACGCCGGGCACCTTCGCCGAGGCGCGGGCGATGGACGCGTCCCAGTACTTCGCGTCCAGGTTGGGCGTTTCAAAGGTGAGGAACGTCAGCGTGACCTCGCCGTCCGACGACGACGCCTTGTCGTCGCCGCTGCCGGCCGTGCATCCGGTCAGGGCGAGGGTGGCCGCGAGGGCGGCGGTTCTCAGAAGCATCGGTGTGCCCGTGCTGCGTATCCTGCGTGTCCAGCGTGTCGTGCGTGTCATGTGCCGTCCTCTGTCCGCCTCATGATTCAGACTCTTGCCGCGGTGCCGCGCCTCCCAAGAGCCCGCCGCCCGGCAAGGAGTCCGCCGTTGAGCGCGCTCCGAGTATCGAAGTCGCTTCGCGACCATGTCAAGGAAAGAAGCAGATCTATCGGACCCTGCAACCCGGGGTTATAGATCCTAACTAAGCCTTGACTGACTGGGCCGGTGCTAGCAGGCTGTGCGGAACCAGGGGCGATCAACTGCCGGGAAACGGTGGAGATTTCCCCCATTTCGGAGATCCGAGCAGCCCGTTCCCGTACCCGAAGAGTAGGAACTATGCGGTCCGGGCCGGAGCAGTCATCCCCACCCGCACGCGCATGCCCCGTCGGGTTGCGCCCTCGAGGAGAACGCGGAGAACCCATGGACCGACGCAGCTTTCTGGTCGCCGGCGGCCTCACTTCCATCAGCGCGCTGGGGCTGACCGCCACCCCGTCCCAGGCGGCATCGCGCGCCGACGGCGACGGGTCCGGTGGATACCGGATCACCGCCGGGTTCCTGGCGGTCGAGCTGGACCGGACCGGCCGGGTGGCCGGACTGGTCGACGTACGCGACGGCACCGACCATCTGGCTCCGGGCCGGTCGGTCCCGCTCGTCAGCGTGGTGGCCGACGGCGAGCAGGAGATCCCCACCGCGGTACGGCGCTCCGCGGTCGACCACCGGGTGCTGGAGTTCACCGGCGAGCGGGTCACCCTCCGGGTGCGGGTCGTCCCGCACCCCACCCACACCACCCTGGAACTGGTCGGCCTCGAGGCCGCCGACGGCGTCGACGTACAGACCCTGCTGTGGGGCCCGCTGCCGACCACGATCACCCGCACCATCGGCGAGACCGTGGGCGTGGTCGACGACGGCACCTTCGCCGTCGGCGTCCGCCCGCTCAACGACAGGACCGTGGGCGGCTGGCCCAACGAACACCTGGCGTACGGCTTCGGCCCCGACCTCGTCTGGAACCCCTACGGCCTGCAGACCGGCGTGAAGGACGAGTGGCTCGCCTCGAACGTCGCCGCGAAGACCAGCTGGGGCAGTGTGCTGCGGGCCACCACGTACGACTACAGCCGGGTCCGGACCCGGCAGCGCACCAACGGCTACGAGATCCCGCTGGGCCCGCTGCCCGCGCCCGAGGGCCGCATCCCCGGCTCGCGGATCGCGCTGTTCGGCTGCGCCTCCGCGCTCACCCTGACCGTGCTCAGCGAGATCGCCCAGGCGCACGGCCTGCCCTACCCGACCCTGGACGGCCAGTGGCAGAAGGCGGCCCAGCGCACCGCGCAGTCCCACTTCTGGGTGCACGGCCTGGACACCTCCAACGCCGCCGTCGCCGCCGGGTTCGCCGCCCGGGCCGGGATCCGGAACATCTACGCGATCAGCGGCGACGGGCCGTGGCAGTCGCACGGGCACTACGAGTTCAACAGCGCGTTCGGCGGCTCGGACGCCGCGGCCGCGCAGCTGGTGTCGACGGTGGCGAAGGAGGGGGTCGAGGTCGGTGTGCACACCCTGTCCGACTTCGTCGACGCCCATGACCCGTATGTACGGGCCCCTGCCGACCCCCGCCTGGCGCTCGGCGGCTCAGCCCTGCTCACCCGCCCGCTCGACGCGACCGGCACCACGCTGTACGTCGACGGGCAGGGGTTCCTCCGGTCCGGTGTCGACGGGCAGCGGCTGCGGATCGGCGACGAGTTCGTGACGTACCAGACGGTCACCCAGATCGGCGACGCCGAATGGCAGGTCACCGGGGTCTCCCGGGGCCAGTGGAGTTCGGCCGCGCGGTCCTACCCGGCGGGGACGCGTGTCGCCCGGCTCATCCAGAACGGCTACGGGGGCGCGCTGGGCGGCCTGCCGATCATCGACGAGATCGCGACCCGGCTGGCCACGGCGTACAACACCACCGGTATCCGCGCCACCTCGTACGACGGACTGGAGTCGGCGGGCTACAACGGCTGGGGCGGCTACGGCTTCGCGCACCTGGTCAACGGCGTCTACCGGCAGCTGGACTCGAAGGAGTTCATCACCGAGTGCAGCAACCTCGCCTCCAACACCTGGGACGCCCAGTCCCGGGCCAGCTGGGGCGAGATCGGCCGCACCGACTACGCCCAGCTGCTGCGCAGCAACACCTTCTACCGCGCCAACCACCTGCCCGGCATGCTGGGCCAGCAGGGCCTGTCCGGCAACACCACGCTCCCGTCGATCGAGGTCACCATGGCGCGCGCCGCCTCCCTCGACGCCGGCGTCAACTTCGAGACCAGCGTGTCGAGCCTGTCCTCCGGGACGAACACGGCCGCGGTCCTGGAGGCCGTCAGGACGTGGGAGTCCGCGCGCGCCATGGGCGCGTTCACCGCCGAGCAGAAGACGGCGCTGGGTGCCGTGAACCGGTACTGGCACCTGTCGGAGGTCACCGCGGACGAGGAGTGGACCCTGCAGGAGACCGACTCCGCCGGCGCGCCTCTCGGCGACCCGCAGCAGGTGAAGGCCCCCACGCCGGGCTTCAGTTCACCACGGCCGCCGGCGGCGCGGGCGGGCGAGCTCTACCAGTTCAAGGTGACCTCGACGACACCGCGCACCCTCCGCTACGAACTCACCGCGGGCCACCTCCCGACGGGCCTCACCCTCAACCGGGACACGGGCGGCCTCACCGGCGTCCCCACCCAGCCAGGCACCAGCCGCTTCACGGTCACGGCCCGCAACGGGGGGCGGGTGCGGGACGCCTCGATCACGTACGACCTGGTCACGGCACCGCGGCTGCGGTGAGGGGGCCGTCCCGGGCAGCGTCCGCGGATCGGCGCTCGGCGTCGATGGGGGCTGCCTGGGGCGTGACCTACGACCGCGTTGCTCTGCCGCAGCCCTCGTCTGCGGCTTCGGAGCGCTCGTCCATCGAGATGCTGCGGTCGTACGGGTCGACCTCGGGGCCCGTGGCGGCTTCCGATTCCCCCGCGCCGAACGGAGGGTGAGGTAGCCGGTGGTGACGTCGCAGCCCGCGTTGGTCATGTCGGCCTGGTACGAGACGAGGGAGAACGTTCCCGGCTCGGTGATCACCTTCGCGGGGTCGTCCCAGTTCAGCACCACCTCGCGTCGTACGATCGTCCGGACGATCCCGCTGCCGCCCGCTGCGGGCTCGACCGGGTACACGTAGGTGACGTCGGTCGTCACCTCGAGAGCGCCGCGCTTGCCCTCCCGGTACGTGATCCGGCCCCGGGTCCTGACCACGTCCCCGACGAGACGCGTCTGTTCGGTGTCGAAACGGCTGAAGAGCAGCCGCGGGTCGTTGTCTTCGCTCGGTGAGCGGAAGGCCGCCTTCAGGAAGGTCTGCATGTCCTTCTGATGGGGATTCATCAGCGCGATGGCCTTCGTGGGGTGCCCGCCCCGAAGCACCCCCGGATCCAGGCTTGCCGCGGCGAGGAAGTCCCTGGTCCTCTTCAGCGCCCGCTCCACCTGCGCCCGGCTCATCCAGCCGGTCGCCTTGGCGGCCGGCACAGTGATCCCGGCTGTGCCGTCCGACCAGCGGGCGGCCGGTGAGCCCCGGAACGGATCGTCACGCGTGGGCTGTTGGGCGTTCTCCACCGGAGGCGCCTGCGACGGGCGCTCCGACTCGGCGGCGAGCGGTGTGTCGTCACCGCCGCGGTCGGTGAACCAGCCGACCACGCGCCCCGGATCCAGCGCCACGATCACCAGTGCCACCGCGACCAGCAGCCCGACCACGTACCTGCCCGTCTTCCGGCCGGGCCCGGCCTGCGCGTACGTCCGCCCTCCCGGCGCGCCCCCGGACTCCCCCCGCTGCCGCGCGGCCACGACCCGGGCGCGTGCCGACGGCTCCCGGGGAGCGTCCGCCGTGCCCTCCATGGAATCGCGGAGAAACCTCTCCCACTCCTCGTCAGGCACTGACGAACCGTTCTTCTCCCCGCCCGCCGCCACACCGGACTCCTCACGTCGTGGGCCTTCGGCCCGCCCCCAGGTTCGCGCTCCGCGTCATGGCACCGCCTCCGGTGCCTCGGGGAGCGCACGAGGGCGCATCCTCCCAGGTAATGGACGAAAGGTCACCGGGTAGGCGTGAGTTGCGGTGCTGGCCGGGAGCGCCCCCCGTTGCGGGATCGTCAAGCGGTCCGGGTGTGGAGGCCGCGCGCCAGGGTGGGGATCATGACCGTCGCGGCGACGAGGTGCAGCCCGATCAGGGTGGCGGTCGTGGCGGCGTCCGCCCCTGAGAGGAGGGGCGGGAGCAGCGAGATCACGGTCAGCGACACGGCCGTCCACACGAATCGGCGGGCGGGGCGGGCGCTCAGCCGTAGAAGTGCCAGGGCGATGACCACGCCCACGAGCGAGAAGAAGCCCGTCACCACCGCGAACCCGGGCAACGGGATCGCCTCGCCGCCCTCGGGTATCTCGAAGTCGACGCCGGCGGCCCGCGCGAGTGCGGCGGCGAGTGCGGTGGCCGCCACCGCTGCGAGCGCGGTCATGCAGCCGATGCCGGCGAGCCCGCGGAAGGGGTGGGTACGGGTGCCCGTCGCCGGGCCGGCGACGAACCCGGCGCCGTTCGTGCGGTTCATGTCGTTCCTCTCCGTCGGTTCGGTTCGCGGCGTGCGGGTGTGCGAGGGTCGCGGCCTCGGCGTGACGACGCGCACCCGCGCCGTACGGCGGCCGGGGTTGCGCAGGGCGCGTACGCCGGTGCCGCGCAGCCAGAACCCGGCGCCGCGTCCGAGAACCGGCCCCGGCCCGCCGTCGCGCAGCTCCAGCTGCACCCGCCCGCGGACGACGACGCCGAACGCGTCGCGCCAGTCCGCCGCGACCACCGCGACACGCGCGCCACGTCGCAGCGCGAGCGTCCGCACCGGGACTACTCCGTACCGTCCGCCGGCAGGCGCTCCGGCAGCCCGAGCCGCGGGAACCGGTCGTCGTGGAAGATGACGATCTCGGTGATCGCCCCGCCGGTGACGCGCAGTACATCGATCGTCAGCGGCAGATACGCGCCCTCCGGCTCCCGCCAGAGGTAGAAGGCGACGGCGGGCTGCCGGTTCACGGACGTGGGGACGGCGCGCAGGCCCGTCATACCTTCGAAGCCGCTCTCGACCCAGTCGTTCACCACCGCGTCGCGGCCGACGTACAGGCCCGGCGTGGGCGGCATCGAGCAGCGGACGTCGTCCCGCAGCAGTGCGGCGAGTGCCTTGACGTCCGTGGCGACGCTGGCCTCGGTGAAGCGGCGCACCAGCTCACGCGTCCCGGAGTCCTCCTCGCCGCCGGTCCAGTCCTGCCGCTCGGCGGGCAGGTGCTCGCGCATGCCGGCGCGGGCTCGCTGCAGCGCGCTGTTCACGGAGTTGACGGAGTCCCCGAGGAGCTCCGCGACGTCCTTCGCCGGCCAGCCGAGCACGTCCCGCAGGATCAGCACGGCCCGCGGGCGCGGCGCGAGGTGCTGGACCGCGACCAGGTACGCCAGCTCGATCGTCTCCCGCGCCACGGCGACGGCCTCGGGCTCGTCCGCGTCCGCCGCGGGCAGCTCGTCGAGCAGCTGGTCCGGATAGGGCTGCAGCCACAGCACCTCGCCCCCGGTCGCGGGCTCCGGGCGGCGTTTGGCGAGCAGGTCCAGGCAGGCGTTGGTGGCGATCCGGTACAGCCAGGCCCGGAACGTCGACCGCCCCTCGAAGGTCTCCCGCCGGCGCCAGGCCCGCAGGAACGTCTCCTGCACGGTGTCCTCGGCGTCCTCGAACGACCCGAGCATCCGGTAGCAGTGCACGTGCAGCTCCCGCCGGTGCCGCTCCGCCAGCCCGGTGAACGCGGGCTCGTCGACCTCCCCCAGACCGCTCACGTTCAGCCTCCCGCCCGAGTCGGTCCCGCCCGGCTCCTCCAGCCGCGTGTCCGCATCCATCACGTCATCCTTCCCTCTCGCAGTGCCCCGTCGTACGTGTGACGGCTGCGGGCGCGACAACTCATCACCGGGGCGGGCCGCGGCTGCGGCGGGCGTCCTCCTGCTGACCGCGGGCGGCGTGCTGGCGGTGACGCGGATGGGGGGCTGACGCCGCCTCAGGCGGTGCTGTCGCGGCGCCTGTTGCGGTAGAAGGCGCGGGCCTCGGCCGTGTTGAGCAGCACCACGGGCGTCGCCAGCAGGATCAGGAACGTGCCCTTGATCGCCCCGTACCCGAACAGCAGGGCCAGGCCCGCCGCCGCGTACACCCCGGACAGCACCGTCGCGGCCCAGCGGGCGGTGGGAGAGCCGCGCCGGGTCAGCACGGCGACGAGGAAGTGCGCCCCGGCCACCGCGCCCCACAGCAGGATCCACGGCCCCCAGTCGCGCAGGCCGCGCAGGATGTCGTCCTCGTTGACGGCCAGGAGCAGCAGCATGCCGGGCACGAAGGCCAGTCCGTACGACAGGTACAGGAAGGCCGCCCCCGCCTTCTCCACCGCCGGCGGGATCTCCGCGGTGGGGCGGGACGGGCGCAGGAACACCCCGGCGGCGGCGCGGGTGTCGGGGCTGAACAGCATGCCGTAGCCCATGACGGCCGTGAGCAGCCCGAAGAAGTTGAAGAACAGATCGAAGTCGGTGGCGCGCAGCACGCCGACGTGGGCGACCAGCAGTCCGGTGGTGAGCAGCACCAGCGCGAACCACGCGGCGGACGAACCCGCCTTCAGCCTGCGCGCCGCCGGTATCATCCCGATGCCCAGGACACACAGCCAGACACCCAACGCGACGAGCCCGCCGGTGTCCCAGTCGCTCTCGGCGAGGAATCCCCCGCCGCTGCAGATGAACGCGAAGACGGCGGTGAGGAGCGCGAGCGGCACCTGCGCGATATAGACGCATCCGAGGGCAGCACTGGGATCGCCGGGCTGCACCGGCCCCTGCGGAGTCGTGGCGGGGATCTGCACGGGGACACACTCCCGGTGGTCGATGGGGAGAGCGAACGGTCCCACGCATTGTCGAACCGCGTGGGTTACACGTAAAGGAGGTATGTACATCCGTCGCCGGAGGCGGACATTCCAGGAGGGGGTCTGCGTGCCGAGTGGAAGAGCAACCCGGAGCCCGAGCCCCGGTGGGCGTGCCGGACTCTCCGCCGACCAGCAGACGTTCGGCGGCGCGCCCTCGGGTGCGCGGACCCTCAGCCCACGTTGCTGTCGAGGACCGGGCCAACTCCCCTTGGTGCACGCTCAGTTCTGCGGGGCGGCCGCGTTGAGGAGCTGCTTGACCGCGGTCGCGCTCTTGCCGTTGGCGGCCTTCTCCAGACCTTCGAGCGCGTCCGTGCTGCGACTGGATACGACCGTCCCCTCGTTCTCGCCGGTGCCGACCTTGCCGTCGTCGTAGGGCATCGCGTGCAAGGTGGCGCCCCACTTGCCGTCGTCGCCCTTGATCAGCAGGGCGATGTACCGGTGGCCCTCTTCGTAGCGGGGCTCGTCCTTCCAGGCGAACTCGCGCTCACCGCTGCCGTCCCGCCACCATCCCGGGAGCTCGGTCCGGTAGGTCTTCGGCGCCGCTGCCGCACCGGGCCTGGACCACAGCACCTGATCGACCCTCATCGTCGCGATGCGCGGGATGTGCCCTTCCCTGCCGGACGTCTCGCCGTCCGGCAGGGCGCCCCTGTGTTCACTGCCGGGCACCATCTCGATCACCACGGCGTGGTCGCCGTTCGTGACCCAGTCCGACGCCGTCAGGGTCGGCAGCCCGGACATGTCGGTCCGGCCGACCAACGGGCCCTTGTCGCCGGCGTCGTCAGCGATGACGACGCCGACGACAGTCCCACCGGTCAGGGTGGCCGCCACGACGGCCAGGGTTGTCAGGCGGCTGCGGCGGGTCGTGGGCAGCCACCGCCGGCCCGCGACGGGCTGATCACTGCTGGTGTGAGGCATGGAAGGGATTCCCGTCGTCTGGTCTGGTGCGGCGGCCGCTGTCAAGAACGCTCGTGACGGCCGCCGTCGGCAGATGTCGTCACTCCTGACCCCATCGTGTGACCGCACGGGTTACAGGGGCCGAACAGGCGCTGTCATGTTGTTGTTAGGTGCCTCCGCATAGGCTGGCCACAGGGACTTGGCGGGAGGTCCCCGGTTCGGATCGTACGGAAGGGGCCGACGGATGAGGTGGGGACTGCCTCGGCGGCCGAACGGCCTGGCCGCCCTGCCGGGCCCGCTCCGTGGCACCGCCCGCGCACGGTACACCGCCCTGTACGCCACCGCGTTCCTGCTCTCCGGCACAGCACTGCTCGGCATCGCCGCTGTGGTCTCCAGTCAGGCCGGTTCTGATGATGGCGTTGGCCGGCCCTCCATGACGGGAAGCGCCCAGGCGCGCATCGCCGAGCTGGAGCGGCAGTTGGAGCAGGCGCACGACGACCGGTCCACGGAACTCCTGATCGGATCCGCCATCGCGTTCGGCGTCATGGCGGTGGTCTCGGTCGGCCTCGGCTGGTTCGTCGCGGGCCGGGTGCTGCGCCCGCTGCGCATGATGACGGCATCCACTCGCCGGATCACCGCCGAAAGCCTGCACGAACGTCTGGCCGTCGGCGGCCCTGTCGACGAGGTGAAGGACCTCGCCGACACCATCGACGACCTGCTTGCCCGCCTGGAGCGCTCATTCGAGGCGCAGCGTCTCTTCGTCGCCAACGCCTCCCACGAACTGCGCACGCCGCTCGCCACGATGCGGGCCTCCCTGGATGTGGCCCTCGCCAAGCCCGGCCCCCTGCCCGAGACCACGGCCACGCTCGCCGCCCGGATGCGTGCTGGGCTCGACCAGGTGGACCTGCTGCTGGAGAGCTTTCTCATCCTGGCGCGTGCACAGCACGGCGAGTTGGCCGACGCGGGGCGGCTCGTGCTCGGCCGCCTCGTCGTGGACGCCCTGTCCGGGCGAGCAGAGGACATCGCGGCCAGGGGTCTGACGGTACGGGAAAGCCCGAGCGAGAGTTCCGCGGGGATGTGGGGCAGCCGTACGCTACTGCGCCGCATGGTGGACAACGTGATCGACAACGCGATCGTCCACAACGACCCGGAGGGCTGGATCGGCGTCGCGATACTGAGTGACGAGGGTGAAGGACAGGGCCCGGGTTCGATATCCCTCGTGGTCGAGTCCGGTGGCCCGGTCCTGGACCAGCGGCGGGTGGCGGATCTCGCACAGCCCTTCCGCCGCCTCGGCGCCGACCGGACCGCCACCGGCCGGGGCAGCGGCCTCGGCCTCTCCATCGTCGCGGCTGTCGCCGAGGCCCACGACGGCACGCTGGACTTGCGGGCCCGCCCGGCCGGCGGTCTGCGCGTCGCCGTCACCCTCCCCCGTACGAGCGGCAGGCCGGCCCGGGTCCTCGACGCGGAGAGGGAGACGGCCCGTTGAGAGTCCTGGTGGTCGAGGACGCCCGCTCCCTCGCCGAGGTCGTCGCCGAGGGGTTGCGCGACCAGGGGATGGCCGTGGACGTGGCCCACGACGGGCTCAGCGCCGCGGCCAGACTGGATGCCAACGCCTACGACGTCGTCGTGCTCGACCGCGATGTGCCCGGCATCCACGGCGACACCCTCTGCCGGATGATCGGCGAGCGGGACGACCGGGTGATGGTGATCATGCTGACCGCCGCGGGCTCGCCCGGCGACCGTGTCAGCGGCCTGGCCCTGGGGGCCGACGACTATCTCGCCAAACCCTTCCACTTCCCCGAACTCGTGCTGCGCATCCGCGCCCTGGCCCGTCGCCGCCCCACCGCGCCGCCCCGCGTCCTGCGTGCGGCGGGCATCGCAGTCGACCCGTTGCGCCGCACAGCCGACCGCGATGGCCGCCCCCTCGATCTCTCCGCCAAGGAATTCGCGGTACTTGAAGCCCTCATGAACGCGAGCCCCGCCTTCCTCAGCGCGGAGGACCTGCTCGAACAGGTCTGGGACGAGAACGCCGACCCGTTCACCAACACCGTCACGGTGACCATCAGCCGCCTGCGCCGCAAACTCGGTGATCCGCCGGTGATCGCCACCACACCCGGCGTGGGTTACCGGATCAGCGACCCGGCCGCCGGGGCTTCCCAGGGCCCGCGGCCGTCAGGTGGCCCGTACGACGGGGACGGCGGGAGTGATCGCGACCGGGCGTGAAGCGCCCCGGGCGCCCTCAAGAACGGGTGCCGGCCCTGCGGCAGGTCGCGGATCGCTCCCGCCGCAGGGCCGGTATCAGGGAGTGCGGTCAGTTCCGCGGGGTGGCCGCGTCGAGGAGCTGCTTGACCGCGGCTGCGCTCTTGCCGTTGGCTTCCTTCTCCAGGCCCTCCAGCTCGTCCGTGCCACTGGCGATGCCGACGGACCCGTTGCTCTCGCCGGTGCCGACCTTGCCGTCGTCGTAGGGCATCGCGTGCAAGGTGGCGCCCCACTTGCCGTCGCCACCCTTGATCAGCAGGACGATGTACTGGTGGCCCTCCTCAAAGCGGGGCTCGCCCTTCCAGGCGAACTCCTGCTCCCCGCTGCCGTCCCACCACCAGCCCAGGAGGTCGGCCTGGTACGTCTTCGGCGCCGCTGCGGCACCGGGCCTGGACCACAGCACCTGATCGACCCTCATCGTCGCGGTGCGCGGAATGTGCCCTTCACCGTTTTCCTTCTTGCGCGCCGAGAGAGCACCCTTGTGTTCACTCCCGGACACCATCTCGACCACGACGGCGTGGTCGCCGTTCGTGACCCAGTCCGACGCCGTCAGGGTCGGTATGCCGGTCATATGAGCCTCGACTGCCAGCGGCCCCTTGTCGTCGCCGGCGGAGACGGTGCCGGCGAGGGTCCCGCCGACTAACGCCGCCGCCGCGACGGCAAGCGCTGCCAAGCGGCCGCGGCGGGTTGCGGGCAGCCACCGCCGGCCCGCAGCGGGCCGACCAGTGTTGTGACGGAGCATGGACACGATCCCCTTCGATGTGGTCTGGTGTGGCCTGCGCTTCGACGGCCGCCCGGCAGGGGTGTCCCCCTGCGGCGACGGGCCGGTCACGGCGCCGCGTAGGTGGCGTTGATCTGGGTTGCGTTGTGCGACCCGAGCGCGGTCCAGGAGATGATCTGGTCCACGGTGCCCTCGGTGCGCATGCAGCCCAGATCGCCGTCCGTCTGGCTCTGCCTCGGCGCGGCCTCATGGCCGTGCGTGAGGCCTACGGCGTGCCCGGTCTCGTGGCAGACGACGCCCTTCCAGGGATTGGCTTCGCTGCCGCCCATGTTGTCGAAGCTGATGTACTCCTGGTCGCATTCGGTGGAGCTGCTGGCGTCGTTGCACCAGGTGATACCGAATGTGCCGGCGGGCAGGGCGGGGTCGGCCCAGTCGTAGATGATGTCCGTCTCGGTCGAGCCGCTGTACTCGACGTCACTGCCGGTCTGCTCATGGCGTTCGAGGTCGGTGGGCCCGAACTGGTCCCGCAGCACCTCGCGCACATCGTTGTCGCCGGCGGTGGTCATGCCCGGCTCGATGGCGAACGTCAGATAGCCGTTGTCGGTCCGGCAGTACAGGCCGTTGCTCGCGGTGCCGTCCCAGCAGTCCCAGTTCGCGTTGCTGGTCTTGTACATGCTGTCGAAGTGCGACGCCTGGGCGGTCATCGCCGAACCGGCGAATAAGGCGAATGCCATGCCCATGACAGCAAGGATCTTCCCTGCGTTCCCTCGGATACGTGCCTGCACGCGTATGCCCCTCCTCGACTTCCGGCCGGACCCTCACTCGGCCGGGAACAGGCATTCGAGCCTATCCACGCGGCAGGGGCATGCCACCCGGTGGATCACGTTCCGTTTGTAAATGTTCACCAGAGCGCTACTTCTGCAACACCTTCCCAGGGTGGCGCCAGGCGCCCCGTCCTGGTGATCCGGCCCGGAGTACAGGTCCACCGCCGGCAGCGCCTCCACCGCGTCGGCCACCAGCCCCAGCCGACCGGTTGTGCACGATCTGGAGCGCCAGCGTCCTTTCGCCGGGGCATCCAGACCGTCGCGATCAGCGTGCGGACGGCTACCCGGGCGGCACGCCGACAGGCCGCGCCGGTGTCACGGCGCGGTGTCGAGGTCCACGTCCAGGTTCTCGGCGCTGTCCCAGAACTCCGGGCCCGCCTCCAGCAGACGGGCCGCGGCGTGTTCCATGTGGCGGCGGGCCGCCGCGCGGGCCGCTTTCGGGTCGCGCTGCTCGATGGCGGCGAGGATCGCGTGGTGCTCCTCGCGGACCGCCTCGAAGAAGTCGCCGCGGCGGGCCTCGTTGGCGCGGGTGATGCGGATGCCGGCGTGCGAGACCTCGCCGAGGTAGCGGACCGTGGAGACCATGATCGCGTTGCCGGTGGACTCGGCGATGGAGCGGTGGAAGGCGAGGTCCTCCGCCACCCCGTCGCCGCCGGCCGCCACCGCTGCGTCGATGGCGTCGAGCGCCTTGCGCATCCGGGCGAGGTCGGACGCGGTGGCACGGGTGGCGGCGAGGTGGGCGGCCTCGCCCTCCATGGGGCTGCGGACCTCGACGATCTGCAGCACCTTGGCCTTGGTGCCGGTGGCCCCGGCGTCCGTCTCCAGGTCGAGCGGGCGGGTACGCCGGGGCAGTACGAACACGCCGCGGCCCTGGCGCGGCTCGACCAGGCCCGCGTTGCGCAGCCGGGAGACGGCCTCCCGGATCACCGTGCGGCTGACGCCGAGCTGCTTGACCAGTTCCACCTCGGTCGGCAGCTTGTCGCCCTCGGACAGCCGTCCGGACTCGATCTCCTCCGCGAGCACGGCGGCCACCCGGTCCGCGAGCCGGACGGGCCCGTCCACCTTGGAAAGCATGTTCACCAGTCTATCGGCGCGGTTCCTTCGTCCCGGTTGCGGCCAGGGCATCCGCGGTGACCGCGTTCGCGTGGTCCGCGACGTACTGGCGTACCACCGCGGTGAAGTCCGGGTCCGCCTCGAGGCCGAGCCCGGCCGCCCTGGTGTTGTCGAACGCCGCGGGCCACGAGCCCACGATGGCCTCCGTCGACGGGTCGGGCACCACCGTCACCAGGTCCGCGACCGCGTCGCCGGCCACCGCGCGCAGCGTGGCCAGCATCTCGGCGACGGTGACGGTGAGTGCCGGGAGGTTCACCGGCAGAGCACCGGAGAGCTCGCCCGCGCCCTCGCCGCGCGCGGCCTGCGCGACCCGGAGGATGCCCTCGACCGTACGGCGCGGGGAGGCCAGCGCGACCCGCAGCTCCGGGCTGACCGGGCACACGGTCGCGATGCCGGCCAGCGGCTCGCGGATGATGCCGGAGAGGAAACCGGAGGCCGCGGCGTTCGGCTTGCCCGGGCGCACCGACACCGTCATCAGGCGGGTCACCCGGCCGTCGAGGAAGCCGCGGCGCGTGTACTCCGCGATCAGCTGCTCGCAGATCCGCTTCTGCACGCCGTAGCTGGACTGCGGCGTCGGCAGCGTCGACTCGCTGACGACGGCGGGCAGCGGCAGCGCGGCGTCGGAGCCGTAGACGGCGACGCTGCTGGCGAAGACGACCCGTACCGCCGGACCGCCCGCGGCCTGCTGGGCGCGGGCGGCCTCCAGGAGGGCGCGGGTCGTGTCCAGGTTGGCGTCCATGCCGAGGTCGAAGTCGGCCTCGCACTCGGCGGAGACGGCGGCCGCGAGGTGGATGACGACGTCGACGGGCGTCGCGAACAGGTCGTCGAGGCGCTCGGTCAGGTCGCCCCGTACGACGTCGACCAGAGGGTCGGCCGCCAGCGGCGTGCCGTCCGGTACGAAGCGGTCGGCGAGCACGAGCCGGTCGACCGGCGCACCACCGAACGTACGCTGCTCCAGCAGGGCCTCGGCGACCTGACGGCCCAGGAAGCCGAAGCCACCGGTGATGACGATCCTCATGCGTTCTCTCCTCGAACGGTGTGCAGCCAGCCGAGACCCTCGCTCGTGCCGGCCTTGGGGAAGTACTCGCAGCCGATCCAGCCGTCGAAGCCCGACTCGTCGATGGTGTCGAGGAGATGGCGCAGGTTCAGCTCGCCCTCGTCGGGTTCGTGGCGGTCGGGGACGCCCGCGATCTGCAGATGTCCTACCCGGCCCGTCGGCAGGTCGCGGCGCAGGGTGGTGGTGAGGTCGCCCTCGACGATCTGGCAGTGGTAGAGGTCGAGTTGGACCTTGAGGTTGGCGGCGCCGACTTCCTGGACGACGGCGTGGGCGTCGGCCTGCCGGCTCAGGAAGTAGCCCGGCATGTCGCGGCCGTTGATCGGCTCGATCAGGATGTCGACCCCGGCGGCCGCGGCGCGCCCGGCGGCGTACGCGAGGTTGGCCGCGTACGTCTCGCGGTGGGCGGCGGTCTGGGCGCCCTGCGGGAGAAGGCCCGCCATCATGTGGACGCGCGGGCAGTCCAGTGCGGCGGCGTAGTCGAGGGCGCGGTCGATCCCGGCGCGCACCTCCGGCTCGCGGCCGGGCAGCGCGGCGATACCGCGCTCGCCGGCGTCCCAGTCGCCGGGCGGCGCGTTGAACAGCACCTGCCGCAGACCGTTCTCGTCGAGGCGGCGGCGCAGCTCCGCGGGCTCGTACGCGTACGGGAAGAGGTACTCGACGGCCGTGAAGCCGTCCGCCGCGGCAGCAGTGAAGCGGTCGAGGAAGTCGTGCTCGGGGTACATCGTGGTCAGGTTCGCGGCGAACCTCGGCATGGCGGTTCCTGATTCCTTCAAACGGGTTCGGAGGTGCGGGGCGGGTGCGCGTGCACCTGCCCCACACCTCTCCCGGTCAGTGGTTGACGGTCTGCTTCTTGGTGGTGAGCACCGCGGCGGCGCCGATGACCAGTGCGGCCGCCAGGACGTACATCGGGATCGCGGTCGAGCCGGTGGAGTCCTTGAGCGCGCCGATCATGTACGGGCTGACGAAGCCGGCGAGGTTGCCCACCGAGTTGATCGCGGCGAGACCGGCCGCGGCGGCGGTGCCGCTCAGGAACGCGGTCGGCAGCGACCAGAACAGCGGGGCGCAGGTCAGCACGCCGGCCGCCGCGATCGACAGCGCGACGAGGGACAGCGCGGTCGAGCCGGTGAAGCTCGCGGCCATGGAGAAGCCGACGGCACCCATCAGGGACGGGATGACCAGGTGCCAGCGGCGCTCGCGGCGCTTGTCCGCGGACCGGCCGAACAGGTTCATCGCGACGAGAGCGGCCACGTACGGCACGGCGCTCAGCACGCCGATCGCCAGCGCGCCCTCGATGCCGGTCGACTCGACGAAGGTCGGCATCCAGAACGTCAGCGCGTACTGGCCCATCACGAAGCAGAAGTAGATGAGGCACATGAGCCACACCCTGCCCTCGCGGAAGGCGTCCAGGGCGCGGCCGTGCGCGGTCCGGGGCGCGGTGTCCTCGGCGAGGGCGCGCTCGACGACGCTCTTCTCGTCGTCGGTGAGCCACTTGGCGTCGCGGACGCCGTTGTCCAGGTAGGAGAGGACGATCACACCCACGACGATGGCCGGCAGGGCCTCGATGAGGAACAGCCAGCGCCAGCCCTCCGAGCCGCCGACGCCGTCGAACACGTCCATGATCCAGCCGGAGAGGGGGTTGCCGAAGATGCCAGCCACGGGGATGGCCGACATGAACAGGGCGATGACCCGGGCCCGGCGCTGCGACGGGAACCAGTACGTGCAGTAGAGGATGACGCCCGGGTAGAAGCCCGCCTCGGCGGCGCCGAGGAGGAAGCGGAGCACGTAGAACGTGGCCTCGTTGTTGACGAAGTAGAACGCCGCCGAGACCACACCCCAGCTGATCATGATGCGGGAGATCCAGCGCCGGGCGCCGACCTTCTGCAGCATCAGGTTCGAGGGGACCTCGAACAGGAAGTAGCCGATGAAGAACAGACCGGCGCCGAGGCCGTACGCCGCCTCGCTGAGGCCGAGGTCGTCGGACATCTGCAGCTTGGCGAAGCCGACGTTGACGCGGTCCAGGTAGGACACGACGTAGCAGAGGATCAGGAAGGGGACGATTCGCCGGACCACCTTGCGGTAGACGGCGTTCTCGCGAGCGAGCTCGGGGCTCTCGGCCGTTTTCACGGTCATCGAGGACATGAGGGGCACTTCCTTGTGCGGCTCAGGCTCAGTGGTGCGCGAGCGGTCAGCGGATGGGGGTGGGGACGGGGACGGGGGACGGGGGACGGGGAAACAGGGAGCCGGGGAGACCGGGGGACGGTCACCAGGCCGCGCCGAAGGTGTCTCTCAGCTCGGCGATGGCGTGGTCGGGGAGCGGCTCCGGCTTGCGGTCGGTCGTCAGCCACAGGCGTGCCGTCTCCTCGAGCTCCTCGAGGACGGCGAGCGCCGAGGCCGCGTCCGGACCCCAGACGACGGGCCCGAGGCGGTCGAGCAGCACAGCCCTGATGGGCGTGCCCGCGGCCGCACGGGCGGCGATGCGCTCGGTGACCAGATCGGCGACGAGCGGGTCGCCGGGCCGGTGGTACGGGATGTGCGGGACGTGCCCGACCTTCATCACGTAGTACGGGGTGATGGGCGGCAGCACGTCGTCCGGGTGCCACACGCCGGCCAGGGTGAGCGCGACCAGGTGCGTGGAGTGGGTGTGGATGACGAAACGGGCCGCGGGGTCGGCCGCGTAGATACGGCGGTGGAGCGTGAGCGTCTTGCTCGCACGGTCGCCCGCGAGCTGCGTGCCGTCCCCGTCGACCAGCGCGAGGCGGTCGGCTTCGAGGAAGCCGAGTGCGGCGTTGGTCGGCGTGATCAGGTGGCCCTGGCCGTCGTCGAGGCGCGCGCTGATGTTGCCGGCGCTGGCGTGGACGTAGCCGCGGGCGAACAGGCTGGTGCCGACCCGTACGATCTCGGCGCGTGCCGCGTCGGCGGCAGCGTGGAGGTCCTGCGAGGTCATCGGGACTCTCCCGCCAGCAGGGCGAACGAGGTGGTGAAGAAGTCCGGGCCGCCGAAGTTGCCCGACTTGAGGGTGAGGTGCAGCGTGTCGCCGCCGGGCAGCGGGGCCGCGCACCACGGCACGCCCGGGTCGATCTGCGGGCCGATCCGCAGACTGGCCAGGCCGAGGGCCCGGACCACGGCGCCGGAGGTCTCGCCGCCGGCGACGACGAGCTGCCGTACGCCGCGCTCCACGAGCCCCTGGGCGACGCGGGCCAGGGTGCGCTCCACGAGCTCACCCGCCTCCGCGGCTCCGACCCGGCCCTGGACGGCGCGGACCGCCTCGGGCGACTCGGTGGAGTAGACGAGTACGGGCCCGTCGGCGAGGTGGCGGCCGGCGAAGGCCAGCGCCTCGGCGGCGACGTCCTCACCGGCGGCGATCCGCAGCGGGTCGACGCTGAACGCGGGCCGGCCGGTGTCGAGGAACGCGCGCACCTGACCGTTCGTGGCCGCGGAGACGGAACCGGCGACGACCGCCTGGTGGCCGACTGCCGGCGGCAGCTGGGCGGCGGCCGGTGACGGCTTGAAGCCCCAGTTCGCGGGCAGCCCGATCGCCAGACCGGAGCCGGCGGTCACCAGCGGCAGGTCCCGCACCGCGGCGCCGAGCCGCAGCAGGTCGTCGTTGGAGACGGCGTCGGCGATCGCGACGCCGTCGCCCGCGGCGCGCAGCTCGGTGATCCGCGTACGGACCGCGTCGGCGCCGGCCGCGACGGCCCGGTGGTCGATGAGGCCGACCGGGCGGGTGGTCTGCGCGGCGAGCACGCTGACCAGGTTGGAGTCGGTCATCGGCGTGAGGGGGTGGTGGCGCATGCTGCTGTCGCCGAGCAGGACGTCGCCGACGAAGAGGTGCCCCTTGAAGACCGTGCGGCCGTTGTCGGGGAAGGCGGGCGTGGCGACCGTGAAGTCGGTGCCGAGGGCGTCCATCAGGGCCTCGGTGACCGGGCCGATGTTGCCGGCCGGGGTCGAGTCGAAGGTCGAGCAGTACTTGAAGTAGATCTGCTCGGCCCCCGCGTCGCGCAGCCACTCGAGGGCGCGCAGCGACGACTCCACCGCCTCGGCCGCCGGGACGGTCCGCGACTTCAGGGCGATGACGACGGCATCCGCGTCGGGCGCCGGCTGTGCGCCGCCCACGGCCGGTACGTCGATCAGCTGGACCACGCGCATGCCCGCGCGCACCAGGTTGTTGGCCAGGTCGGTGGCGCCGGTGAAGTCGTCGGCGATGCATCCGAGACGGACGGTCATGTCAGGCTTCCTTCTCTGCCGGGTGCTCCGCCGAGCGCTCCGCCGGGTGCGGCTGGGGCAGGTCGATCCCCGGGAAGATCTTGATGACCGCGCTGTCGTCCTCGCCGCCGAGGCCGGACGCCGACGCCTGCAGGAACATCTGGTGGGCGGTGGCCGACAGCGGAAGCGGGAACTTCTCCGGCCGCGCCGCGTCCAGCACCAGGCCCAGGTCCTTCACGAAGATGTCGACCGCGGACAGCGGCGTGTAGTCGCCCGCCAGCACATGCGCCATGCGGTTCTCGAACATCCAGGAGTTTCCGGCGCTGTGTGTGATGACCTCGTACAGCGCCTCCGCCGGGACCCCGGCCTTGATACCCAGGGCCATGGCCTCGGCCGCCGCGGCGATGTGCACGCCCGCGAGCAGCTGATTCACGATCTTGACCTTCGAGCCGAGACCGGCGCGGTCGCCGAGACGGTACACGGTGCCGCTCATCGCGTCCAAAAACGGGTCGGCGAGTGCGTACGCCTCGGCGGACCCCGACGTCATCATGGTCAGCTCGCCGGCGGCGGCACGGGCAACGCCGCCGGAGATCGGGGCGTCGAGGTAGCGCACGCCGAGCCCGGCCAGGCGGCCTTCGAGCGCCGCGGACCAGGCGGGGTCGACGGTGGAGCACATCACGTAGACGGCGCCCGGTCGCAGCCGCCGGGCCGCGCCGCCGTCGCCATCGCCCTCACCGAAGAGAACGGATTCGACCTGTGCCGCGTTGACCACGACCCCGACGAGCACGTCCACGTCGGCGGCGAGGTCGCCCGGCGACGCGTAGGCCGTGCCGCCGTCCCGGGCGAACTCCTCGGCGACGTGCGACCTCAGGTCGTGGACACCCACGTCGTATCCGGCGGCCCGCAGGCTGCGGGCCATGCCGAGGCCCATGGCCCCGAGCCCCACCACACCCACACGCGGCCGTGCCGGCTGATCCAGGTCGTTCATTTCATCCTCGCGTTGCTGCCATGGCGTGCGGCTGTCCGCCACACCCCGGTAGTGCGCAGGTCATATGATGACCTGATGTCGCGTGGAGGTCCACTGTGACGCCGATCACCATCCGGTTGCCTGATCCGGCAGCCCACGGCGTCCGTGACCAGACCCAGCCGCGAAGACAGCTCCCCCAGAGCGCGTGTTCGGCCGACAAACAGCCTTCCTCCCTCTGGCGGCCGGTGCTGAACTTGAACAGGAAGGCTGGGGGGCTGCCATGAGCACATCCGGAGCTCGGCCAAGGAGCGACAGGCTCACGTTCCTCGGGCGGGGCGGTGAACTCGCCGGGCTGCGGGAGCTGTACGGGGAGGCGTCCGCCGGACGTCCGCGACTGGTCGTCGTCGAAGGGCCCGCCGGCATCGGCAAGTCGGCGCTGATACGGCACTTCGTCGACCAGACCGCGCGGGGCCGTGTTCTGACGGCGTCCGGCGAGGAGCAGGAGGCGGCGCTGCCGTACGGAGTGCTGACCCAGCTGACCGGCGGACCGGTACACACCGATCCGCTCACCGCGGGGGCCGGTCTCCTCGAACCGCTCAGCGATCTGCAGTCCGTCGACCCGGTGGTGGTCGTCCTGGACGACGGGCACTGGGCGGACGCCCCGTCCCTGCGCGCCCTCACCTTCGCGCTGCGCCGGCTGCGCGCCGACCGGGTCCTGTGCCTCCTCGCCGTGCGTGACGCGGACGACCCGCGCATACCCGAGGGACTGCGCCGGGTCATCGCCGACGACAGCACCGTCCGGCTACGGCTGGGCGGCCTCTCGGTCGCGGACGTCGGCGAGCTCAGCGCCCGGCTACTGCCGGAGCCGCTTCCGCCGGCTGTGGCCCTGCGGCTGCACGCCCATACCGACGGCAATCCTCTCCATTGCCGGGCGCTGCTGGAGGAGGTGCCCGCGGCGGCGCTCCGCTCCCCGGAGATCCCGCTGCCCGCCCCGCACGCGTACACCAGCCTCGTCCTCGACCAGCTGACCCGGTGCGGTCCGCCCGCCCGTGGTCTCGTACAGGCCGCGGCCGTCCTCGGCTCCTCCTGTGCGCTGGCCAGGACCGCCGCGCTCGCGGGCGTCGCGGAACCGTTGGCCGCCCTGGCCGAGGCGCTGGTCCACGGCCTGCTCCGGGAGGCCCCGCTCGGCGGGGTGACCGTCGTCGCCTTCACCCACCCCCTGGTCCGTGCGGCCGTCTACCACCAGCTGGGTCCCGTGCGCCGCACGGCTCTGCACATCAAGGCCGCCGAGACCGAGGACGACGAGTTCACCCGACTGCACCACCGGGTGCTGGCCGCCCTCGGACCGGACGACGCCTTGTCGTCAGAGCTCGCCGACTGCGCGCGGCGCCGTACCGTCCAGGGGCGCTGGGCGGAGGTCCCGCAGTTGCTGCGCTACGCGGCCAGGCTTTCCGTCCGGCCCCGCGATCGGGGACGCCTGGACGGGGCGGCCGTCGAGGCGTTGCTGTTCGACGGCCGGGTGGCGGAGGCCGGGAGCGTCCTCGACTCCCTGCCGGAGGAGACCCACGCGACGGTCCGGTGCTGCGCCCGGGCCCATCTCGCGCTGGTCGCGGGTCGCGTCGAGCAGGCACGGACTCTGCTCGACGAGGCATGGAAGCAGCGCCTTCCCGGCGCGGACCCCGAACTCGAGGCGCGGATCGCGGAACAGAGCGTGACGGTACACATGATGTTCGGCCAGGGCTCACAGGCGATCCGCTGGGCGGAGCTGGCCCAGCGGATCACGGGCCGGGAC
Organism: Streptomyces sp. NPDC051940; assembly: GCF_040680895.1. Lineage (NCBI taxonomy): Bacteria > Bacillati > Actinomycetota > Actinomycetes > Kitasatosporales > Streptomycetaceae > Streptomyces > Streptomyces sp. NPDC051940. The sequence goes on from NZ_JBFAXR010000018.1 coordinate 43,862, forward strand.
CGGGTCGGAGGGACCACGCGCTTCATCCACATGGCCGCCCTGGGTCAGGTCGGCAGATACGAAGAGGCATTCCGCCTCGGTGCCGGGCTGCCGGACGTGCCGCTGGTGGCGGCCGGCGACGTCGACCTCCTCATCGGCCGCGGGGTGCTCCACATGTACGGCGATCGCCCGGACCGGGCCCGCGCCGATCTGGCGCACGCGGTGGACCTCGTACGGCAGGGGCCGGCGCCGCTGCGGGTGGTCGCCCTCGCGCTCCTGGCGAAGGCCGAGTATCTGAACGGCGCGTGGGACCTGGCGACGTTGCACTGGGAGGCGTCGTCCACGGTGGCCGCGGAGCTCGGGCAGACCTGGATCGCACCGGTGGTGCTGGCGGAGGCCGCCCTCCCACTTGCCGCCAGGGGCGACTTCGGGCGTGCCGGTGAGTATCTGCGGACCGCACGGGCGGCCCCGGTGTTCCCGGAGTCCGCGATGGTGCAGATCTTCGTGGCGTACGGGACGGCCTTCCGCTCGCTCGTCCTCGGCGACCCCGCCGCCGCCGCGGTCTCACTCAGGCCGCTCCTCGCCCACGAGGACCTGGACTTCACCGCGGAGACCACCGCGATGCCCTGGCGCGATCTGCTGGCGGACGCCCTGATCCGGTCGGGCGAACGGGACGAGGCCGAGCAGCTCCTGGACGCGCTGGAAGAACGTGCCCGGAGGCGGGCGCGGGCCTCGACGCTCGCAGCTGTGTGCCGTCTGCGCGGCACCCTGTACGGGGCGCGGCGCGAGAACAAGCGCGCCCAGGACGCGTTCGCCGAGGCGCTGGACCGGTCCCACGACCTCGGCATTCCCTTCGAGCAGGCGCGCGTCGACCTCGACTTCGGCGCCTTTCTGCGTCGCGCCGGCCGACGCGGCTCGGCCCTGGAGCGCCTGCGCGTGGCGCGCTCGCGGTTCGAGGAACTGGGGGCCGTGCCCTTCCTGGCGGCCTGCGACCGGGAGCTGTCCGCCTGCGGTGCCCCTCCCGCCGGCACCCCGGCGCCCCGCCTGCGCGTGCGGGAGCAGCTCACCGCGCAGGAGTACGCGGTGGCTCGGCTCGCGGCGACCGGGCTGACCAACCGCCAGATCGCGCGCGAGCTGATCCTCAGTGCGAAGACCGTCGAGTACCACCTGAGCCACGTGTACGCCAAGCTGGGCATCCGCTCCCGCGTGGAGCTCGTCGCCCGGGTGGGGGCGGCCGTCGCACCCGCTACCGGCGAAGGATCTGGAACGGCGGGCTGACCGCGAGGGTCGCGCCCGGATACTGCTGGCCGTACACCACGGATCCGTACGCCTGCAGGATGTGTCCGGCGTGGTTCTGCAGATCGGCGCTGCTGATCACGAAGCGGAACTGCGCGGCGGGCTTCGGCCAGTTGCCGTCCGAGAAGTTGCCCGCCACCTCACCGGGCTGAGGGGCGCCGGCCGTCGTGGCGGGAATGGCGCTGCCGTCGCTGAGATCGCGTACGACGAGGGTCACCCAGTACTTGCCCCCGCCGTCATGCAGGATCTGGCCGGCCTCGGCCTCCAGCACGACCTCGCCCGGCTTGGTGGGGTCCAGCGTGCAGTCGGCGATGGGCGCGGTCGGTTCGCGGCTGAACACCCGGACGATCTGCGCGTCGTTGGGTCCCATTGGTTCCCCCTCTCCCACGGCCGGCTGGTCCGGCCGTACAGCGCACGCTAGGAGGCCGCTCCACCCCCCGCCTCCGGCAACAACCCGGGGAAGTCCCCAGCACGGGAAGGCGATCCGGGGATTTCCCCGATGCGTCGCCGGAGGCGGGGTCCAAAACGGTCTCGTACGGTGCGCAGACGGCCGGATCCGTCGGCCGGAGGGGGACCCATGAGACCGGAAAGAACACAGACGGCTCCGGAGACCTGGCGGGACGGGGACGGAACCGCCCCGGATGTGGCGCCGGATTCCGGGACGTACGACGAGGTACCGCCCGACACCGAGGCGAGCGGGAGGTGGAGCCGCCGCACCCGGGAACTGGCCGCGGGAGCCGCGATCGGCCTCCTTCTCGTCGGACTGACGGTCTTCTTCTTCACCACCGAGGTGTGCGGCCAGCAAGTGACACCCGATGGACGCGTCGTGCAGGTGTGCCGCCGCATGCGGGGCGAGGATCCGCCCGTGATCGCCATCGGTCTCGCCGTGCTCGTACTCCTGGGGGTGTTCTTCTCCGAGATCTCCGGCTTCGGCATCACACTGCGACGCCGTGTCGAGCAGGCCGAGAAGACCGCGACCAGAGCGATCCGACGTGTCGAGAGGATCGGCCGCACCGCCGAGCGCCTCGACGAGACCACGTCCGACCTGCAGGAGGGCACCACCGATCTGCGGCACCATGTGGACCGGCTCCAAGGCGCCGAGCCGGACGGCGTCCCCCAGGATCCGGTCGACCAGCTCGCCCACGAGTACAACAGGATCCGCTGGGAGATGCCCAGCGGTGAGGAACGGACGCGGGCGATGACCCGCATCGCCGACCAGATGAAGTCGGAGCTCGTACGCCGACCGGACTTCGACTTCCGCACGCACTTCGCGGATCCGGATCGCGGCCGGAGACTCGCCGCCTTCGCCTATCTGTGCCTGCATCCCCACCCCGAGTCGGTGCCCCGACTCGCGGAGGCGGCGACCGCGGAAGACAAGCCCTTCGGGCAGTACTGGGCGCTGAAAGCATTGGGACAACAGCTCAGACACGATCCGTCCGCCCTGGACCCGGCCAGCGCGGACCGTCTGCAGGGCTTTCTGCGAACAATGCCCTATCGAACCGACAGGGCAGCCAGGATTCGCCACATTCTGCGCCAGTACGGCCACCGGCTGGATCTCTACGGCGACACCTGATGACTTCTCACGCCTGCTGCACGATTCTGGGTCAACGATGACCGTACCCGGGGGGCGATGGTCATGAAGTCCGTGAAACGTTGGGGGCCCCGCGTCGCTTTCGTCGTGGGGGCCGTCCTGCTCGTCGTCGTGGCCGCTTCAGGGGCGCGGCCGTGGCTGCTGTACGTGGCACTGGTGGTCTTCGGCGTCTGCAGCGCTGTCCTCGTCCTGCGCCAGCTGACGTGGGCGCGGGACCGGAGCGGGGTCAAGCTGGCCCTCCTCGGCGCAGCCGTCTTCGTCCTCGGGCTCGTGGTGCTGCTCGCCTACTTCCCGCTCAGGGTGGATTGGCTGCCTCTCGCCGGCTCCGCCCTGACGGTCATCGGTCTGGGCTGGATCATCGAGTGGGCGCGTGAGCAGCGGGCGGGAGTTCAGTGGTGGGGAGGAGTCGCGGCCCTCGCCGGTACGTGCGTTCTTCTCGCTGTCGGCGTCCCCCTCCTTCTCCGGCCGGAGGCGAAGGGAGCGGGATTCGTCACGCCTGCCGTACTCCTGGGCGTCGCGGTCCTCCTGGTTCTCCCGGTGGCACTCAACCTCCTGTCCGAGTGGGGCCTGGGGAGGGTCCGTCGGCTACGGGACAGCGGCGAGGGCGGCCGGCTGCTACGCCATCCTCGGCTCCTGGGAGTTCCCGTGCTGGTCGCCGCGGCCGGGTACCTCGCGTGGCTCGTCTCGGAGGACTGGATGCTGGCCGCGACGCTGGCCGGCATCGGGGTCGCACTCCTCCTGGCGATCGTCTCCAACACCCATGCTGATGCGGCACTCGTGCTGGCAGGGCTTTGTCTCGTCGCTGCCGCCCCGCCCGAGCAGTCCCTGCCGAAGGAACTCGAACTGCCGGCCGGGCAGCGGGTACTGGTGGCGATGGGTGACTCCTTCATGTCCGGCGAAGGCGCCGACAGCTACTTCGCGGGCACGGACGACGCCGGAGGCAACGAGTGCCGACGGGCACCGTCGGCGTACGCGGTACGAACCGTCACCAGCGGGCGGAGTCCGTTCGACCGGCTGCTGTTCCTCGCCTGCTCCGGAGCCAGGACGACCGCCGTCGTCGCTTCCTCGGACGACCCCGAGTTCGCACGGCCTCAGACCGGCGAAGAGGGTACCCAGACCGACCAGATCAAGGCGCTCGGCTCCCGGCTGCGCCCCGCGCTCGTCATCGTCAGCATCGGGGGCAACGACGCCGGTTTCGGCGTTCTCGCCGAGGCATGTCTGATGCCGGGCGACTGCGATACGCAAGGAGCCGTGTTCACGGACAATCTGCCGAAGGTGGGCCGGGCCCTCACCGAGACGTACCGGTCACTCAAGAAGGCCCTCCCGCAGGACGTACCGGTCGTGGCCGTGCCCTATCCGCAGCCGATCGCCGCGACGGGACGCTGCCCCGGAGTAGCTCTGTCGAAGAGCGAGCGCGACTTCGTGCGCGCGTTCACCGACAGACTGGATGCCGTCGTGCGGTCCGCGGCCGAGGCGGCCGGCGTCCACTACCTGGCGGAGATGAAGGACAGCCTCGCGACCCACCGTCTCCAACTGTGCCAGGGCAGAAAGCGGGGGCTCGGCGTCAACTTCGTGGACGTCAAGTCGGTCAACGGGCCCGCCACTCAGCGCTTCAGCCCGGCCAAGTGGCTCCACAACAGCCTGCATCCGAACGAAACCGGTCACGCGGCCATGCGCGACACCCTGGAGACCTGGCTGGCCGCCCATCCGGACGTGCTGAAGGGGAGCCCGCCCGCGCCAGGCAGCCCGAAACCCCCGGCTCCGCGCGGATCGGTGGCCGAACCCACGCCGCAGTGCGGCATGACCGCCGCAGGCGAATCGGGTTGCCAGACCAGGCTGCGCGCGTGGCAGCTCGACCAGATCGCACGCCTGTGGCCGCAGACGCTGGGAGTGCTGACCGCGGCGGGCCTGATCTGGCTCTCGGCCATCGCAGTCCTGAGCCGGGGCACCCCGCGACGTGGCGGGGCTGGGACACACTGACCGCCGCGCTCGTCATCCGGCGGCGGTGATGCCGCCGGCACCGCCCACCGTACGGGCGTTGTGCGTGGCCCGCGCCCCGCACCAGCACATGGCCTCGACCTGGAGCGTCTCCACCCGGTCTATCTGCTCCGGTGCCAGGAACTGCGCCTCGTCCACGATCAGGTAGTCGACCCGGCCGCCCTGCGACATCCGCTCGACCACGAAGTCGTACAGATCCACCGCCGGCAGCGCCTCCACCGCGTCCGTCACCAGCCCCAGCCGCGTGGCGGGCAGTACGTGCTGCGAGAACAGGACGCGGCCCCGATGCGTCGTCCCCAGCGTGACGCCGCGGAGCACCAGCTGCTGCGGCACCACGTCGCCCTGGCCCCCAGCTGCTGGAGGGCGGGAGCGCGCGACCAGTCCTGGCGCGCGGTCTTGGCGGACCGGATCTCGGCGGCGTGCATCGCCACGCGTACCAGCGGTCGGCGCGGACAGCACGCCCGCCAGCTCCGGCACCAGCCAGCAGATCCCGGCCGCCTGCACGGCGATCCGCGTCCGCAGACCGGCGATCGCCCGGATGGAGACGAGCACCGCGTCCGGCCGCGGCGACAGCCGGGCAGCAGCTGCGCGACGGCGAACCCGTCGAGGTCGGGCAGATGGACCTCGAACAGCACCACATCGGCCCGAGGCTCCCCGCCAGCCGCACCGCACCGGCCCCGTCCGGTGACGTCTGCGAGCGCCGAGCCGACCGGCACGGGCACGTGATCATCGCAACGTACTGTCCGGTGCGTTGAGCAGCGGCCCCGCACCGCTGTCCCCGGGGGTGCGCCCCGGGGACAGCGATGGGTCAGCCGGTCCGCCTGATGGTCCCGGCGTGAGTGACGGCTATCGCCGCGGCGCCGGTGCGGGCCGTCGCGAGCCGCGGGTGAGGGTGTAGCCGCCGACGCCCGCGAGGGCCGCCAGGATGCCGCCGATCCCGGTCCATACCCAGCGGTCGGACCACCAGCCGGAGCCCCAGCCGCCGTCGGGTTCCAGGGAGAACAGCCTGGCCTCCGTGTCCTCCTCGGCGCCCTCCGACTCGGCCGCGGAGGTCACCGCGATCCCCGGTACCAGCGGCTGCGCCAGCGAGCCGTCCACCGCCGACGCGCCCCCGATGTGCTTCGACCGCACCTCGACCTCGGCGCCGAACGGCAGCCCCCGGCCGGCCGCCGCCAGGTCGACGGCGGTCAGGCGGACGTAGTACGTGCCGGGCAGCGGGTCGTCGGCCCACGGCTCCGACCAGGCGCGGACCGTGCGCAGGGTGCACGCCAGGTCCACGGAGGCGGCACCCGCTGCGGCGGTGCGCGTCTGTGCCCCGTACTGGCAGGCCTGGCGGCGGCGCAGGCCGTCGTAGACGTCGATCTGCCAGGTGGACGCCGTGCTCGCCGCCTCGGGGAGCGTCACCACGGCTTGTACGGTGGGCCGCTGTCCGGCCTCCGCCGGGAAGGACCAGTACAGGTAGTCGCCGGTCGAGCCGTTCGCGGTCGCCTGCCGGTCCTGCTCGATCTGTGTCGCCGTACGGAAGGACGTGCCCGCCTCCGTCGGCGCGTCGGCGTCCTGCTCGGGGCTCGCGGAGGGCGAGGAGTCGGCGACGGCCGCGGGGGCGGCGAGGCCCAGCAGGAGCAGGGCCGCGGTGAGTGTGCGTGCGATGCGCATCAGTTGGTCCTCCAGACCGCGATCCGCCAGCGGGTCAGCCAGCCCCAGACGATGCCCGACAGGAACCCGACGGCGATCAGCACGCCGAGCAGCCACCAGCCCCGTCCCAGACCGAAGGAGGCCACATCGGCCGCCCGGTCGGTGCCGTCCACGATGTCGACGGTGAGTTCGAGCGGCAGACCGGGGGAGGTCGCCACACCGGCGGCCGGCGCGAAGGAGTTGGTCACCTGCAGGCATACGGCCTCGGTGGCGCCGTCGTCGTCCTCGGCCTTCGGATAGCGCAGGCCCGTCGAGATCACATCCGTACGGCCGCTGCCCCCGGCCTCCCCGCGTACGATCTCCCGGCCGTGCAGGGTCACCGCCCGCAGCAGCACTCCGTAGTCGGGGTTCACGGACCGGTCGGCGGCCACGCTCACCGATGTGCGCAGCTCCTGCCCGGGCTCGAGGTCCACGCGGTACCAGCGCTGCTGCCCGGTCTCCTCACGGTCGGTGTACAGCCCGGAGGTGACCACGGGTGCCTGCGCGCAGTCCTGGGCGCCCTCGACGGCCTTCGGCACGACTACCGGGTCGGCCGCCCGCTCCACCAACTGGTTCACGCGCTCGGTGAGTTCCGACCGGCGCTCGACCGACGTGTACGTGCCGCCGGTCGCCTCGGCGATGCAGCTCAGCTGCGCACGCATCTTGGCGTCCGGCACCAGGCCGAGCGTGTCGATGGTCAGCCCGACGCCCTTCGCGGCGATCTCCCGGGCGACCTCGCACGGATCGAGCGGGGCACAGGTGTCCTCGCCGTCGGTGATCAGCACGATGCGCTTGCTGCCCTCGCCGCCCTCGAGGTCCTCGGCGGCCTTCAGCAGCGCGGGGCCGATGGGCGTCCACCCTGTCGGGCTGAGTGTGGCGACGGCCGCCTTCGCCTCGGTGCGGTCCAGCGGTCCCACGGGGAAGAGCGACGCGGTGTCCTTGCAGCCGGTCTTGCGGTCGTCGCCAGGGTAGTTCGCGCCGAGGGTGCGTATGCCGAGCTGCACCTCCTCCGGGGTGGCGTCGAGCACTTCGGCGAACGCCTGCTTGGCTGCGGCCATGCGGGATTCTCCGTCGATGTCCCTGGCGCGCATGGAACCGCTGACGTCGAGTACGAGGTCGACCTTGGGCGCGGTGGCCGTGGTCTCGTCGGCGAGGGCGGCCGACGGGACGGCGACCCCGGCGGTCAGGGCGGCGAGCAGGGCGGCCGCCCCGGCCGCCAGCCGTTGTCTTGTGATCATCGGCGGATCCTAGTGACCGCGAGCGGTCCGCACCAAAACGGCCCCGCCCGCTGACAAACCCTCCACCGAAGGCCACTTGAGCCGACCGGAGCCGCACCGGCCCGACCGTACCCCCACTCGGCCCCCGCAACTCACCGTCAGTCGACTGCCTTCCCTCTGCCGCGGAGATCCGTGGGACACCGGCCGCCCGTCGGGGCGGGCCGGTCCTCGCCCCGACTGCCTGCATGGGTTGAGACTCGCCGCGCAACCAGTGCGGTCAGAAACCTGTCCGGAAAACGTGGGGATCCTCAGGCCGGCGCCTGCTGTACTGCGCCAATACCGGCACCGGGAAGACCAGGCCCTCAGCTCAACCCCACCCCCCGCCGGGGCTCAGGCGGACGTCACCGGCAGCACATCCGGCGACAGCGCCCCCGCGCGGGCCGCCGCGCTCGTCATCCGGCGGCGGTGATGCCGCCGGCACAGCACCTCGTAGCCGATCTCCTCCGCCGCGACGCCGACGTCCCCCACCACGACCTGCTCGCCCTCCACGACCATCACCCCGCCCACCGTACGGGCGTTGTGCGTGGCTCGCGCCCCGCACCAGCACATGGCCTCGACCTGGAGCGTCTCCACCCGGTCCGCCAGCTCGATCAGCCGCTGCGAGCCGGGGAAGAGCTTCGTGCGGAAGTCCGTCGTGATACCGAACGCGAACACGTCCAGATCCAGGTCGTCCACGATCCGCGCCAGCTGGTCTATCTGCTCCGGCGCCAGGAACTGCGCCTCGTCCACGATCAGGTAGTCGACCCGGCCGCCCTGCGACATCCGCTCGACCACGAAGTCGTACAGATCCACCGCCGGCAGCGCCTCCACCGCGTCCGTCACCAGCCCCAGCCGCGACGACAGCTTCCCCTCACCCGCCCGGTCGTCACGCGTGAAGATCAGCGCCTGCAGACCCCGAGCCGACCGGTTGTGCTCGATCTGGAGCGCCAGCGTGCTCTTTCCGCAGTCCATCGTCCCGGAGAAGAACACCAGCTCGCTCAAGACTTCCTCGCTTCTCGACTGCTACGGCACGTGGGCAACGGCCCTCAAGCCGCCGCGGGCAAACCCTAAGAGCGTACTTCGATCAGCGGGACGAGCTGCTCGCGGGGGGTCAGCGTGCCGTGCATGCCGACCAGGGCCGACTCCTTGGGCTCCGTGCGGGTGGCGACGATCGCGATGTCGTCCGCCGCCGCCACGATCACGTCGCCCAGGCGGTCGTACACGCGGCTGTCGATGTCGCGGCCGAACCAGCCGAGCGCGATCGCCTCGTCGCGGCTCGCCACCCACGCCTGCTCCCCCAGGACGTCCCGCCACACGGCGAGGACGTCGTTCGCGGCGCCGGGTACGGCGTAGACGTGGCGGGCGCGGCCCTCGCCGCCCAGCAGGGCGACGCCGGCGCTGAGTTCCCAGTCCTCGTCGAAGTCGTAGCGCGCCTCGGGGGTGAACGGGATGTCCGTCATGCCGTGGTCGGCGGTGACGTACAGGGCGGAGCGCGGCGGGAGTTGCTCGGCCAGGCGCTGGGCGAGGCGGTCGGCGTACATCAGCTGGCCGCGCCAGGCGTCGGAGTCGACGCCGTAGCGGTGGCCCTTGCCGTCGACCTCGCTGTAGTACGTGTAGACCAGCGACCGGTCCGCCGCCGCGAGCTCCTGAGCCGTCAGGTCCATGCGCTCCTCGCCGGAGAGGCGGCCGTGGAACCTGCCGCCGCTCAGCGCGATCTTCGTCAGCGGGGTGTGCGCGAAGTCCGGCGCGGAGACCTGGCAGGTGTGGATGCCGGCGGCCTCCGCGAGCTGGAAGACCGTGGGGTAGGGCTGCCAGGTGTACGGATCGGTGTACGGGTTCCAGCGCAGCTGGTTCATCAGCCCGCCGGTGTCCGGGTTGCGCACCGCGTACCCCGGCAGACCGTGCGCTCCCGGGGGCAGGCCCGTACCGACCGAGGCCAGCGAGGTGGCCGTCGTGGAGGGGAAGCCGGCGGTGAGCGGGCTGCCGTCGGCGTGCGCGTTGAGGAAGGGGGCCTCCTCCGGGTGCTCGAGCAGCTGCTGCCAGCCGAGGCCGTCGATGAGGAAGACGCAGGCCCGGTCGACGGGCTCCAGCGGCAGCGCGTTCGCCATCCCGGGTACGCCGAGGCCGGCCGCGAGGGTGGGCAGGAGGTCCGCCAGGCTCGCGTCGCCGTACCGGGGGGCCGGCGCCTGGGCAGGGTCGAGGGGGACCGGCCAGGCGCCGCGTTCGGCGGTGCCGGTCATCGGGCGTGGCCCATCAGGCGGACGTGCCGGTCTCGGCCGTGGCCTCCGACAGCGATTTGGCGAAGGAGAGCGCCTGGCGCACGGTCTCCGGACCGTCGCCGGCCTCGCTCACCCGCAGGGAGAGGTCGTCGGCGGTGGAGGAGCCCGTGTAGCCGTGGTCGGCCTCGCAGTTGGGGTCGCCGCAGCTGGCGGGCTCCATGTCGAGGCGGCTGACCGCGCCCCAGCCGACGGTGAGGACGACCTCGCGCGGCAGGGTGCCGGGGGTGTACGACTCGGGGTTGGCGACGACGCGGCTGAGCACCACGGACGAGATCCGCGACAGCTTCACGCTCTCCGTGGAGGTCGTGGCGTACGGCGAGGGGCTGGTCGAGTCGGCGGCCTGCTCGTCGGTGTGGCTGACGATGAAGCGGTTCTGGGTCAGGACCAGGACGGTGACGTGGCGGCGCACCTCGTTGGAGTCGAAGGTCGTCTCCTGGTGCACCAGGTAGTCGGCGACCGGCTCGCCACCCACGGCGGCCTCGACCGCCTCGGCCACGAGGGCCGGGTAGTAGCCACTGCGCTCGATCGCCTCGCGCAGCCCTTGGGTCGGGGTACCGGTCTTTGCCATGGAGCCCAGCATAAGGGGTGCGTGTGACACCGGAAGCCCACGGAGCACGGCCCTCGGCACCCCGGACCGCCACAGCCCGCCGGCCGCGTCAGTACGCCGGCAGCGTCCGCGGCCCCAGGTCCGTGCGCGGCGGCGGCGGGGCCAGGGTGGCCGAGGCGGAGAGGATCGCGACGCCCGTCGGGGACACCACCGCCGGGGACAGCTCCACCGACACCACCTCCGGGTGGTCGTCCACCAGCCGCGACACCCGCAGCAGCAGCTCCTCCAGGGCGTCCGTGTCGACCGGTGCCGCACCGCGCCAGCCGAAGAGGAGGGGCGCGGCGCGGATGGAGCGGATCAGCTCGGCGGTGTCACGCGGGGTGGCCGGGAGGAGGCGGTGCGCGACGTCGCCGAGCAGCTCGGCGGGGGCGCCCGCCACGCCGAAGGACAGCACCGCGCCCGCGCCGGGGTCCACCGCCGCCCGCACGATGGTGTCGACGCCCCTCGGAACCATCCGCTGGACGACGAGCCGCAGCTCCTCGCTCTTGCCGAGGGACGACGTCAGCTCCGCGTGCGCCCGCCGCAGGTCCTCCTCGTCGGCCAGGTCCAGTCGTACGCCGCCGAGGTCCGGGCGGTGGCGCAGGTGGGCGGCGGTGGTCTTCAGGGCGACCGGGTAGCCGAGCGCCGCGGCGGCGTGGGCCGCCTCGTCGGCCGTGGGGGCGGGGGCCGCCGGCCAGACCCGGATGCCGTAGCGGGCGAGCAGGCGGGCGGTCTCCTCGGCGGACAGGACGAGCGCGGCCCGCCCGGACGCGTCGGCGGGCAGCTTCTCCGCGAGCAGGGTCCCGATGTCCGCGCCCGCCGCCTCCTCGTCGACGTCCGCGAACTCGGGCATCGCGCGGCCGGGCGCCGCCGCCTCCCGGCGCCACGCGGCGTACCGGACGGCCTCCGCGAGGGCGCGCGCCGCCCGGTGGCCCATGTCCACGGCGGGGATCGCGCCCAGCGCGGCGGGCAGGTCGTCCATCGCCAGGTGCACCACCATGACGGGCTTCACGGCGTCCTCGGTGGCGGCCCGCAGGGCGTCGGCCAGCGCCCGGGTGTCGGCCGGGGAGGCGACCGCGGCGGCGGCCGGTACGTCGGGGTCGCGCACGGAGGGGATGGCGGTGACGACGACCGCGTCGCAGGCGTCGTCCGCGAGGGCGGCCGCCAGCGCGGCACGGAAGTCGTCCGGCCCGGCGGCCGTGGTGAGGTCACGGGGCTTCAGGGGGCGCAGCCCCTGGGTGAGACAGGCGTCGTACGTCAGCAGCCCGAGGGACTCGGAATTTCCGAGGATCGCGACGCGCGGCCCGGCGGGCAGCGGCTGGCCGCCGAGCAGCAGGCCCGCGTCGATCAGCTCGGTGACGGTGTCGACGCGGATGACGCCCGCCTGGCGCATCAGGGCGGAGACCGTCTCGTACGGGATGCCGGAGGGCGGCACGTGGTGGCCGGCGGGGGCGCTCTCCGTGTGCCGCGCTCCCTTCACCACGACGACCGGCTTGCGTTCGGCCGTACGGCGGGCGAGGCGGGTGAACTTGCGGGGGTTGCCGAGGGACTCCAGATACATGAGGACGACGTCCGTGCCCTCGTCCTCGTGCCAGTACTGGAGGAAGTCGTTGCCGGAGACGTCGGCGCGGTTGCCGGTGGAGACGAAGGAGGAGACGGTCGCCCCGCCGCGGCGGTGCAGCTCCGTCAGCACGGAGATGCCGATGGCGCCGGACTGCGTGAACAGGCCGAGCCGTCCGGGGCCGGGCAGGTAGGGCGCGAGGGAGGCGTTGAGCCGCGTCCCGGCGGCGGTGTTGAGCAGTCCGAAGGCGTTGGGGCCGATGATGCGCATGCCGTGGGTGCGGGCCTGGCGGACGAGGTCGCGCTGCAGCTCCTGCCCCTCGGGGCCGGCGTCCGCGAAGCCCGCGGAGAGGACGACGAGGCCCTGGACGCCCTTGGCCCCGCAGTCGGCGACCACGGCGGGGACCGCGGGCGCGGGGACGGCGACGACCGCCAGGTCCACGGGGCCGTCGATGTCCGTCACCGCGCGGTGGGCGGCCACGCCCTCCGGTTCGAGGCGCTCCTCGGTGAAGGCCGAGTTCACGGCGTACACCCGGCCCGTGAACCCGCCGTCCAGGATGTGCCGCAGCACCGTCCGTCCGACGCCGCCGGGGCGGCGTCCGGTGCCGACGACGGCGACCGAGCGGGGGGACAGCAGCCGCTGTACGGAGCGGGCCTCGGCGCGCTGCTCGCGGGCGCGCATCACGGCGACGGACTTCTCGGTGGGCTCCAGGTCGAACTGCAGCCGGACGACGCCGTCCTCGAAGGTGCGCTTCTGGGTGTAGCCGGCGTCCGTGAACACCTTGATCATCTTGGTGTTGTTGGGCAGCACCTCGGCGACGAAGCGGCGGATGTCCCGCTCGCGCGCGCAGGCGGCGATGTGTTCCAGGAGGGTCGAGGCCACGCCGCGGCCCTGGTGCTCGTCCTGGACGAGGAAGGCGACCTCCGCCTCGCCGGGGGCGATGCGGTCGTAGCGGACGGTGGCGATGAACTCGTCGCCGACCGTCGCGCACAGGCCCACCCGGTCCACCCAGTCGTGGTGGGTGAACAGCCGCACGTCGCGGGCGGAGAGCTTCGGGTACGGCGCGAAGAAGCGGTAGTACTTCGACTCGTCCGACACCCGGGCGAAGAACGCCACCAGCCGGTCCGCGTCCTCCGGCGTGATCGGGCGGATCTGCGCGGTCCCTCCGTCCCGCAGGACGACGTCCGCCTCCCAGTGCGCGGGGTACTCACCCATGGGGCCAGAGTAGACGTCGATGCGGTCGCGTACGCCGTGCGGGAGGTGCACTCTGGTCGGGGGCCGGGTGTCCGGCCATGGGTGGCGCACGGCCCTGGGCAGCGGTCACCCCGTGCGACAATGGTCTAGACAACTCATCACGACCCGAAGGGCAACACCATGGTTGAGCGCCGCGTCACCGTCGGCTGGGCCGAGGGACTGCACGCCCGCCCCGCCTCGATCTTCGTCCGCGCGGCCACGGCCGCCGGGGTCCCCGTGACCATCGCCAAGGCCGACGGCAACCCCGTCAACGCCGCCTCGATGCTCGCCGTGCTGGGCCTGGGCGCGAGGGGCGGCGAGGAGATCATCCTGGCCTCCGAGGACACCGGCGCCGAGGCCGCCCTGGACCGGCTGGCGAAGCTGGTCGCCGAGGGGCTCGAGGAGCTGCCGGAGACCGTCTGAGGTCTCCGGGCGCACGCGCCGATTCTCTGAGGCCTCCGGGCGCACGCGCCGATTAGCGGGGCCACACTTGGCCGGTTTTCAGCGACCGGCCGGGCGGGCCCCGCTCCATTTCCCCACCGCATTTCCGAACGTCGTATACGGGGATCGCGTTACAGCCGATCGCCGCTTGCGTTTACGGAATGTTTCCGGGAACTCACACCGGCCGGCTGACGCAATTGGTAAGCCGCCGACGACCGCTCCACGTGCAACCCCGCCAGCCCCCGCGCCCGCTCGGCGTCCCCGCGCGCCACGGCGTCCACGATCGCGCCGTGCTCCGCCCACGACTCCACCGCCCGGTGGTGCCCGGTCGCGGCGTACACCCAGGCGATCTTCCGCCGCAGCTGCACGAGCAGGGCCGCGAGGCTCGGGCTCCCCGTCGCCTGGGCGAGCGTCTCGTGGAACCAGGCGCCCAGGGACGGCAGTTCGGACAGCTGCCCGCGCTGCGCCCGCTCCTGCCCGAGCCGCACCAGTCCGCGCAGCACCTTCAAGTGCGCGTCCGTACGCCGCTGGGCCGCCCGCGCGGCCCCCAGGGGCTCCAACAGCGCCCGGATGTCCAGCAGATCGGCCGCGTCCTGCGCCGTCGGCTCGGCGACGCACGCGCCGACGTGGCGCCTGGAGGTGACGAAGCCCTCCGACTCCAGCGTGCGCAGCGCCTCGCGCACCGGGACCCGCGAGACGCCGTACCGCCGCGCCAGATTGTCCTCCGTCAGCCGCGCGCCGGGCGGGAAGAACCCCGAGACGATATCGTCCCGGATCGCCGCGCACACCGCATGCGAGGAGCCCCCGTTCATTTCACCCTCAGCATCGCCGCAAGCCTCCCGCCCCGCGCCGGAAACGCGGTTGTTCGCCGCCCGTTACACCCCCGCCCAGGTAATCCCCGGGGTGCACAGTATGGCAGTCGCGGCCGAATTACGGCAGGAATGCATTGACGGGGTGGCCGGAAATGGACCGAGCCCCTCACCGTGTGGTGAGGGGCTCGGCGCCGGGGTGTGACGGGAGCCGGCGGCGGGTGCGCCGGGGTGCGCCGGGCGTCAGCCCTTGACCACCCTGACCTCGCCGATGCCCAGGGCCCGTACCGGCTCCTCGATCTGCGCGGCGTCGCCGACCAGCACGGTGACCAGCCGCTCCACCGGGAACGCGGCCACCGCGGCGGCCGTCGCCTCCACCGTGCCGGTGTCCGCCAGCCGCAGGTACTGCTGCGCCTGCCAGTCGTCCGGCAGATGCTGCTCCACCTGCTCGGCCAGGGTGTCGGCGACGGCGGCGGCCGTCTCGTACTTCAGCGGGGCGACGCCCACCAGGTTGTTCACGGCGACGTCCCGTTCGGCGTCGGTGAGGCCCTCGGCGGCCAGCGTGCGCAGCACCTGCCAGGTGTCCTCGAGCGCCGGGCCGGTGACCTCCGTGGCGACGGAGCCGCTGATGGCCAGCAGCGACGCCCCGTTGTCGCGGCCGTCGGAGCGGATGACCTGGCCGAAGGCGCGTACGCCGTAGGTGTAGCCCTTCTCCTCGCGCAGCACCCGGTCCAGCCGCGAGGTCAGCGTGCCGCCGAGGCAGTACACGCCGAGCACCTGCGCCGGCCACACCCGGTCGTGGCGGTCGGGGCCGACGCGGCCGATGAGCAGCTGCGTCTGCACGGCGCCCGGCCGGTCCACGATGACCACGCGGCCGGCGTCGTCGGCGGTGATCGGGGTGGCGGCGGCCGGTTCGGCGGTGCTGCCGGTCCACGCGACGAGGGTGTCGGCCAGGGCGTCGCCCAGTTCGACGCCCGTCAGGTCGCCGACGATGACGGCCGTCGCGGTCGCCGGACGCAGGTGCGCCTCGTAGAACGCGCGGACGGAGGCGGCGTCGATGCGCGCCACGGTCTCCTCCGTGCCCTGCCGCGGCCGTGCCATCCGGGCGCCGGCGGGGAACAGCGCGTCGCTGAGCGCCATGGCGGCGCGGCGGGCGGGGTTGGCCAGCTCGTGCGGGATCTCGTCGAGGCGGTTGGCGACCAGCCGCTCGATCTCCTCCTCCGGGAACGCCGGCGCGCGCAGGGCGTCCGCGAGGAGGGCCAGCGCCTTGGGCAGCCGGGAGGCGGGCACCTCCAGGGAGACCCGGACGCCCGGGTGGTCGGCGTGCGCGTCGAGCGTGGCGCCGCAGCGCTCCAGCTCGGCGGCGAACTCCTCGGCGCTGTGCTTGTCGGTGCCCTCCGACAGCGCGCGGGCCATGATGGTCGCCACGCCGTCCAGGCCCTCGGGCTCGGTGTCCAGCGGCGCGGGGAGGAAGACCTCGACGGCCACGACCTGCTGGCCGGGGCGGTGGCAGGTGAGCAGTGTCAGCCCGTTGGGCAGCGTGGAGCGGTCCGGGGCGGGGAACGCCCACGGCGTGGCCTCGCCCGCCTGCGGCTGCGGATGGAAGGTCATCTTGCTCGTGCTCACTGGGCGGCCCCTTCTTCCTGCACGTCGCCCTGCGCTTCTTCCTGCGCGAGGTCCTCTACGTCGGTCTGCTCGGCGTCCGGCGCCGTCTTCGCCGTCGGCTCGTACACGAGCGAGGCGCGGTTGTCGGGGCGCAGCCGGGCGCGGGCGACGTCCCGCACCTCCTGCGGGGTGACCGACAGCAGCCGGGAGACGGCGGTGAGGGCGAGCTGCGGGTCGCCGAAGAGGACGGCGTACCGGCACAGTTCGTCGGCGCGGCCGCCGACGGTGGCGAGGCGGTCCAGCCACTCGCGCTCCACCTGCGCCTGGGCGCGCTCCATCTCCTCCGGCGTGGGGCCCTCCTCGGCGAACCGGGCGAGCTCCTCGTCGACGGCCGCCTCGATCGCCGGGACCTCGACGCCGGCGGACGCCTTGACGTCCAGCCAGCCCAGCGACGGGGCGCCCGCCAGGCGCAGCATGCCGAAGCCGGCCGCCACCGCGCTGCGGTCGCGGCGGATCAGCCGGTTGTACAGCCGGGAGGACTCGCCGCCGCCGAGCACCGTCAGCGCCAGGTCCGCGGCGTCCGCCTCGCGGGTGCCGTCCTCCGGCAGCCGGTAGGCGGACATCAGCGCGCGGGAGGGCACCTCCTCCTCCACCACGGTGCGCTGCTCGGCGCCCATGGCCTCCGGCAGCGAGCCGTCGCGCGGCGGCTGCTTGCCGTCGTGGGCGGGGATGGAGCCGAAGTACTTCTCGACCCAGGCGAGCGTCTGCTCCGGGTCGATGTCGCCGACGACCGCCAGCACGGCGTTGTTCGGCGCGTAGTACGTACGGAAGAAGTTCTGGCAGTCCTCGAGGGAGGCCGCGTCCAGATCGGCCATCGAACCGATCGGGGTGTGGTGGTACGGGTGGCTGTCGGGGTACGCCATCGCCGTCAGCTTCTCGAACGCGGTGCCGTAGGGCACGTTGTCGTAGCGCTGGCGGCGCTCGTTCTTCACCACGTCCCGCTGGTTGTCGAGGCTCTGCAGGTCCAGGGCGTCCAGCAGGGAGCCCATCCGGTCGGCCTCCAGCCAGAGCGCGAGCTCCAGCTGATGGGCGGGCATGGTCTCGAAGTAGTTGGTGCGCTCGAAGCTCGTGGTGCCGTTCAGCGAGCCGCCGGCTCCCTGTACGAGCTCGAAGTGGCCGTTGCCCGTCACCTGGCCCGAGCCCTGGAACATCAGGTGCTCGAAGAGGTGGGCGAGGCCCGTACGGCCCGCGACCTCGTGGCGCGAACCGACGTCGTACCAGAGGCACACCGCGGCGACGGGGGTGAGATGGTCCTCGGAGAGGATCACCCGCAGACCGTTGCCGAGGCGGTGTTCGGTGGCTGTGAGCCCACCGGAGCCGGCCTGCGTGGTGGCCTGCTGGGTCTGGGGGGTGTCCCCCCTGAGGGGCGCTGTGCCCATGGGCCTGGAGGTCCCTTCGATCGCTGCGTGTCGGTGCTCGTTCGTGTGCTGCCCACTGTATGACGGGTACCTCGACGGAGGGGGATCGCCGGGGCGCCGCATCGCGCTGTCAGTGGTTGGGTCCACAATGGTCGGCGTCGCATGTTGAGAGCACCGTTGCCGGGAACACCGTTGTCGGGAGCACCGCTCTCGAGAACACCGTTGTCGAGAACGCCGTGAAGCCCGGAAAGAGGAGCAGCGCCGAGATGGCCCGCCGCAGCACGAAGGCCCCGCCGCCGGAGGAGTACGAGGAGCGCATCCTCGACGTCGACGTCGTCGACGAGATGCAGGGCTCCTTCCTGGAGTACGCCTACTCCGTCATCTACTCGCGCGCGCTCCCCGACGCCCGCGACGGCCTCAAGCCGGTGCACCGGCGCATCCTGCACCAGATGAACGAGATGGGGCTGCGCCCGGAGCGCCCCTACGTCAAGTGCGCCCGCGTCGTCGGCGAGGTGATGGGCAAGCTCCACCCGCACGGTGACACGGCGATCTACGACGCCCTGGTGCGCCTCGCCCAGCCGTTCTCGATGCGGCTGCCGCTGGCCGACGGCCACGGCAACTTCGGCTCCCTGGGCAACGACGACCCGCCGGCCGCCATGCGGTACACGGAGGTCCGGCCGGCGCCCGCGGCGTCGCTGATGGTCGAGTCGATCGACGAGGACACGGTCGACTTCCAGGACAACTACGACGGCAGCGAGCGCGAGCCGGTCGCCCTCCCCGCCGCCTTCCCCAACCTGCTGGTGAACGGCTCGTCGGGTATCGCGGTCGGCATGGCGACGAACATGCCCCCGCACAACCTCGGCGAGGTCATCGCCGCCGCCCGCCATCTGATCCGGCACCCGGGCGCGGACCTTGAGACGCTGATGCGTTTCATCCCCGGCCCGGACCTGCCGACGGGCGGCCGGATCGTCGGCCTGGAGGGCGTGAAGGACGCGTACGAGACGGGCCGCGGCACGTTCAAGATGCGCGCGACGGCCACCATCGAGAACGTCACGCCCCGCCGCAAGGGCATCGTCGTCACCGAACTGCCCTTCGCGGTCGGCCCGGAGAAGGTCCGCGCGAAGGTCAAGGACCTGATCTCGGCGAAGAAGCTGCAGGGCATCGCGGACCTGAAGGACCTGACGGACCGCTCGCACGGTCTGCGCCTGGTCTTCGAGGTCAAGAACGGCTTCAACCCCGAGGCCGTGCTGGAGCAGCTCTACAAGCTGACGCCGATGGAGGAGACCTTCGGCATCAACAACGTCGCCCTGGTCGACGGCCAGCCGCTCACCCTCGGTCTGAAGGAGCTGCTGGAGGTCTACCTCGACCACCGTTTCGAGGTCGTCCGCCGGCGCAGCGAGTTCCGCCGTACGAAGCGCTCGGACCGCCTCCACCTGGTCGAGGGCCTGCTGGTCGCCCTCCTCGACATCGACGAGGTCATCCGCATCATCCGCGCCAGCGAGAACGCGGCGCAGGCGAAGGAGCGGCTGATCGAGCGCTTCTCGCTCTCCGAGATCCAGACGCAGTACATCCTCGACACGCCGCTGCGCCGCCTGACCAAGTTCGACCGTATCGAGCTGGAGTCGGAGCGGGACCGGCTGAAGGAGGAGATCGCCGAGCTGACGAAGATCCTCGAATCGGACGCGGAGCTGCGCAAGCTGGTCTCCGCCGAGCTGGGCGCCGTCGCCAAGAAGTACGGCACGGAGCGGCGCACGGTGCTGCTGGAGTCGGCCGGTACGCCGGTCGGCGCGGTGCCGCTGCAGGTGTCGGACGACCCGTGCCGGGTGCTGCTGTCCTCCACGGGGCTGCTGGCGCGTACGGCGAACGGGGGGCCGCTGACGGACGAGGAGGCCAAGCGGGCCAAGCACGACGTGATCGTCTCGGCGGTGCCGGCGACGGCACTCGGCTCCGTCGGCGCGGTCACCTCGCTCGGCCGGCTCCTGCGGATCGCGGTCATCGACCTGCCCCAGCTCCCGGAGACGGCGGGTCCGCCGACACTCGCGGGCGGGGCGCCCGTCGCGGAGTTCCTCACCCTCGAGGACGACGAGGTGGTCCTCTGCCTCACCACGCTCGACGAGTCCTCGCCCGGCCTCGCCCTCGGGACGGAACAGGGCGTGGTCAAACGGGTGGTCCCGGACTACCCGTCCAACAAGGACGAACTCGAGGTCATCACCCTCAAGGACGGCGACCGGATCATCGGCGCGGCGGAGCTGCGCACGGGCGACGAGGACCTCGTCTTCATCACCTCGGACGCCCAGCTCCTGCGCTACCAGGCGAACCAGGTCCGCCCCCAGGGCCGCCCGGCGGGCGGCATGGCGGGCATCAAGCTGTCGGACGGCGCGCGGGTGATCGCGTTCAACGTGGTGGACCCGTCCGCGGACGCGGTGGTGTTCACGGTCGCGGGCTCCACGGGCGCGCTGGACGGCGCATGGGTCCAGACGGCGAAACTCACGCCCTTCGAGGCGTACCCCCGCAAGGGCCGGGCGACGGGCGGCGTCCGCTGCCAGCGCTTCCTCAAGGGCGAGGACTGCCTCACCCTGGCCTGGTCCGGCGCAATCCCGGCCCGAGCCGCCAACCGCAACGGCACCCCGGTCGACCTCCCGGACCCCGACCCGAGGCGCGACGGCTCCGGAACCCCGCTGACGAAGTCGGTGGCGGTGGTGGCGGGGCCGGTGTGATCCGCTGCTATCCATTGATCCGTGGGGTGGGGTGAGGTTTCGCTTCCGGCTCCCCACCCCACCGGCTCCCGGGTAAACGATGCACGCGCTGGCCGGGCGAGCTCCGCGCATATGCCGATTCGACCACGGGTATGCCTGTCCACGCTTTCACGCTTCGCGCGAGGGAGATCGACGCTAGTGTGTCGCCGCTCCACCTTTGCAACCAATCTCCCCTCTAAGGACCGTCGTTGAAGATCGTGCGCAGAATCGGCGTTCCCCCTCGCTGCCGAGGGAGCCTGTCCGGGCAATCATGTCCAGACATCTTCGAACTGGCAGATGGCAACTTCGCCGTCATCGGTACTGACATCACTGTCGAGGCACGACGGTGTCTGCCGCCAGATGCGTCCGTCGCGAGCTACGAGCGCATCGTGTGCATCACCCGTGAAACGCTCGTGCGTGCCAAGTGCGACATCCCCGACGTGTAACTGGACGTCCGCACGCCGGTAGGATCCCCCTCAAACGGAGGGGGATCCCGTGTTCGACCCGCCCAGTCATCCTCGTAGATTCCTCGCTCGCCTGACCTTCTGGGGGAGCCTCGGCCTGATCGCGCTGGCCGTAATCGGAATAGCGTCCGTAATCATCAGCCGTTGGCTGATTGATGCGGTCGAAAGCATGGATGGTGGAGCTGCCGCTGAGCGGGGACAGATAGGCGGCTACTTCGGTGGCGTGGGTGCGGTATTTTCCGGCTTGGCCCTGCTGGCCCTGGTCATCACATTGCTGATGCAGCAACAGGAATTGCGCATGCAGCGATCCGAACTCGCGGAGCAGAGAGAGGAGTTGACCCTTTCGCGCGCCGAGCTGCGACGCAGTGCGCAGGCGGAACTTCGCGCGCTGCACATGGAACTCACCAAGCTGGCGATGGACGATCCTTCGCTGGCTGCCGTCTGGAATGACTATCCCGGACTCGAGCAGGAGGAGCGGCGGCAATATCTGTTCGCGAACCTCGTCTATCAGCATCTCTACCTGGCCACGGAATGGGCCGAGACCACGGATGAAGAAATCCTCGTGCATGCCCGGGACATGGTCCGAAGTGAGGCATTCCGAAGATACTGGGCTGCAGCCCGTGGGATGAAGCTGTCCCTCCCAGAGGAGAGCAGGGAGCGCAGGTTCGCCCTCCTCTTCGAGAGCGCGATGACAGCCCAACCACCCCCAACCCCGAACTGACCCAGGGCCTGGGTAACCCGCCCTCCCCACGCTTCGCGGTAGCGCGCACCCGTGCCGTCAGATGCGCAGCCACACCGCCGTGTCCCGCGGGAGGTGGCCATCCGGCAGCGGGCCGCTGGCGAGCAGGACCGAGGAGTGAGCCGGGAGGGTGTACGGCTCCGCCGCGAAGTTCACCGCGCACACCAAGCCGCCCGGACGGGCAAAGGCCAGCACCCCCTCCGGCGAGTCCAGCCACGTCATCGGCCCGTCTCCGAAGCCCTCCTCCGTGCGGCGGAGGCGCAGGGCCTCGCGGTAGAGGGAGAGCAGCGAGGACGGGTCCGGGGACTGGTGGTCCACCGCGTACGTGCCCCAGTCCGGGGGCTGCGGCATCCACGGGGGCGCGCCCGTCGGGGGGCCGAAGCCGTACGACGGGCCGTCGGGCGACCACGGGAGCGGGACGCGGCAGCCGTCGCGGCCCGGGTCCACGCCGCCTGAGCGGAAGTGCATCGGGTCCTCGATGCGGTCCCGGGGGATCGACACCTCCGGGAGGCCCAGCTCCTCGCCCTGGTAGATGTAGACCGCCCCGGGGAGGGCGAGGGAGAGCAGGGCCGCCGCGCGGGCGCGGCGGGTGCCGAGGACCAGGTCCGTCGGGGTGCCGAAGCGCTTCGCGGCGAAGTCGAAGCCGGTGCCGGGGTCGGATTCCGCGCGGCCGTAGCGCGTGACCGTGCGCGTGACGTCGTGGTTGCACAGCACCCACGTGGCGGGAGCCCCGACCGGGGCGTGGTACGCCAGCGTCTGGTCGATCGACGCGCGCAGCTCCGACGCCTTCCAGGGGCGGGCCAGGAAGTCGAAGTTGAACGCGGTGTGGAGCTCGTCCGGCCGCAGGTAGCGCGCGAAGCGCGACGGGTCGGAGACCCAGAGTTCGCCGATGAGGACACCGTCGTACTCGTCGGCTATCGCCCGCCACGAGCGGTAGATGTCGTGGAGCTCGGAGCGGTCGACGAAGGGGTGCGGGTCGCGGTCCAGGACGAAGTCCGGGAGCGCGGGGTCCTTCGCCGCCAGCGCCGCCGAGTCGATGCGTACGCCCGCCGCGCCCCGGCTGAACCAGAAGCGCAGCACCTCCTCGTGCTCGACGCGCACCTGCGGGTGGTCCCAGTTGAGGTCCGGCTGCCCCTCGTCGAAGAGGTGGAGGTACCACTGGCCGTCCGGGAGCCGCGTCCAGGGCACGCCGCCGAACTCGCCGACCCAGTCGTTCGGGGGGATCGAGCCGTCGGGCCCGCGCCCCTCCCGGAAGTGGAACAGCTCGCGCGACGGCGACCCCGGCGGGGCCGCCAAAGCCGCCCGGAACCACGGGTGCTGCGCCGACACATGGTTCGGCACGATGTCGACGATCGTACGGATGCCCAGCTCACGGGCCTCCGCGATCAGCTTCTCCGCCTCGGCGAGCGTGCCGAAGGCCGGGTCGATGGCCCGGTAGTCGGCCACGTCGTAGCCGCCGTCGACCATCGGCGAGAGATACCAGGGGTTGAACCACAGCGCGTCGACGCCGAGCGCGGCCAGGTACGGCAGTCTGGCGCGGACGCCGGCGAGATCGCCGGTGCCGTTCCCGTCGGCGTCGGCGAAGCTGCGTACGTAGACCTGGTAGATGGCGGCGTCGCGCCACCAGTCGGGACGGGATTCCGCCACGGCAGTGGGTTCCTTTCGGGCAGGCGGGGGTACGGCCACGGGACGAAGCACGGAACGAAGTGCGGAACGAGGCGCGCGGTCAGCCCTTGAGGCTGCCGGCGGTGAGGCCGTTCATGATGTTGCGCTGGAAGGCGAGGAAGATCAGGAGGGTGGGGACCGACGCGATCGTCAGCGCGGCGATGAGGATGTTCATCGGTACGCCGTTGGCCAGCGAGTAGATCCCCGTGTTGAGCGTCTGCTTGTCCGGGTCGGGCACGGTGAGCAGGGGCCAGAGGAAGTCCTTCCACACCCCGACCACCGCGAAGATCGACACGACGCCGAGGATGGGCCGCGAGATCGGCAGGATCACCGACCACAGCGCGCGCAGCGGCGAGGCGCCGTCGATGGACGCGGCGTCCAGCAGCTCCTGCGGGATCGAGTCGAAGAAGCGCTTGAGCAGGAAGATGCTGAAGGCGTTCGTGACGGACGGCAGCCAGATCGCCCACGGGCTGTTGAGCAGGTTGCGCTCCACGATCGGTACGTCGATGACCGTCAGGTACTGCGGCACGATGAGCACCGCCGCGGGGATCATCAGCGTGGCGAGCATCGCGCCGAGGATGACCTTGCCGAAGACGGGGCGCAGCTTGGACAGGGAGTAGGCGGCGGCCACGTCGAAGACGAGCTGGAAGGCGAGCGCCCCGCCGGCGTAGAAGAGCGTGTTGCCCAGCAGCCGGGCCAGGTTCATCACGTCCCACGCCTCGGTGTAGTTGCCGGGTTCGGCGGAGCGGGGTATCGCGGTGGGCGGGGTCTGGATGACCTCCTGGGTGTCCTTGAGCGCGCCGGTGACCATCCAGTAGAGCGGGCCGACGAACGCGGCGGTGAACAGGGCCAGGACCAGGACCAGGACGGTCCAGTAGATCAGCCGTCCGCGCGGGCGGGCCAGCACGGTCGGCGAGATCAGTGTGCGCTGGCGGGTGTCGATGGCAGCCATCCCGGTTGCTCCCTATCCCTCGTCGCCGGCGCGGCTGAGGCGGACGTACGCCGCCGAGAAGCCCGCGAGCAGGACGAGCAGCACCAGGCCGAGGGCCGCCGCGGCGCCGTAGTTGTTGAAGTTGAACGCGTACTGGTAGATCAGATAGACGACGGTCGTGGTCGACCCCTCCGGGCCCGCGCCGCCGGTGAGCAGGAAGGGCTCGGTGAAGACCTGCATGGTCGCGATGATCTGCAGCAGCAGCATCAGCGACAGGATGAGACGGGTCTGCGGCACGGTGACGTGCCAGATCTTGCGCCACAGCCCGGCGCCGTCCAGCTCCGCCGCCTCGTACAGCTCGCCGGGGATGCCCTGAAGGGCGGCGAGGTAGATGAGGGTGGCGCCGCCCATGTTCATCCAGGTGGCGGCGATGACGACGGAGAGCATCGCGGTGTCGGTGGACTGCAGCCACTGCTGCTCGGGCAGGCCCACCGCGCCGAACAGCGCGTTGAACAGGCCGTACCCCGGGTCGTACAGGTACTTGAAGAGCAGGACCGAGGCCACGGGCGGCAGCATCACGGGGAGGTAGACCAGCAGCCGCAGATAGCCCTGGGCGTGGCGGAGTTCGTTGAGGAGGATGGCGACGAGGAACGGGACGACGAAGCCGAGGAGCAGGGCGAGCCCGGTGAAGAGCAGGGTGTTGCGCCACGCCTGCCAGAACGCCGGGTCGTTCGCGATGTAGCGGAGGTTGTCCCAGCCCGCCCAGACGGTGCGGCCGTCCTCGTTCTTCTGGAAGGCGAGGAGGAACTCCCGCACCATCGGGTACCAGGAGAAGAACCCGAAGCACACCACCGCGCCGATGAGGAAGCCGTGGGCGGAGACGTTACGGCGGAAGGCGCGGGCGAACGCGGCGCGGCCGTCCTGCGGCGGGCCGCCGGCGGGCCGGGGCCGGGGTGCGGTGGGGGACTTCGGGGCGGTGAGGGCGGACATCGGTGCTCCCGCTTCGGGGCGGGCCGGGCGCGCGGCGGGGTGGTGCCCGCGCGCTCCGGCCCGCCAGGGGGTCGGCTGTCTACTGGGCCCGGGGGCTGCGAGGAGCCCGGGGCCCCGGCGCTACTGGTTCGCCAGGACCTGGTTGACCTGGCTCTCCGCCGAGCTCAGCAGCTTGGCGATGTCGGCGTCCTCGTTGGTCAGCACGCCCGACATCACGTTGTCGAGGACCTTGTAGATCTCCTGGGCCTTCGGCGGCTCGGCCTTGCCCGGGACGGGGTTGTCGAGGAAGGGCTTGAAGTTCTCGACCGGCATGGTGGCGCTGGCGGCCCGGGCCGCGTCGTCGGCCGTCTTGGACTCGCCCGTCCAGAAGTTGGGCTGCGGCAGACCCACGGGCAGGCCGTCGGCCTTGGTGCGGTCCCAGGCGAACTGGCCCTTGCCGGGCGTGAGGAACTTGAAGTTCAGCCAGGCGATCGCGGCCTTGATCGTGTCGGGCGAGCTGCCCTTCTTGATCATGTAGTCGTTGCCGCCGAAGAGGGTGGCCTTGGCGCCGGGGATCGGCCCCATGCCGAAGTTCTCGTACGACGCCTTCAGGTTCTGGACCATGTACGTGATGTCGTCCGGCGCGGCGAGGAACATGCCGAGCTTGTCGGTCGCCATCTGCTTCTGCAGGTCGCCCCACTTGAGCAGCTGGGTCTTGCCCATGCTGTTGTCTTCCCAGCGCATCGCCTTCAGGTTCTCGGCGATCTGCTTGCCGTTGTCGTCGTTGAAGGCGGCCTTGGTGCCGTCGGCGCTGACCATCTCGCCGCCCATGCCGTACATCGTGGCGGTGAAGTGCCAGCCGCCGGTGTTCTGGGCGCTGTACTCGCCGTAACCGGAGACGCCGTTGCCGAGGGCGGCGATCTTCTTGGCCGCCGCGCGGACCTCGTCCCAGGTGGCGGGCGGGGTGTTGGGGTCGAGTCCGGCCTGCTCGAAGAGCTTGCGGTTGATCAGCAGGCCCATCGTGTAGTTGCTGTACGGCAGTCCGTAGAGCTTGCCGTCCTTCTTCATGACGTCGAGGACGCCGGGGTCCATGTCCTTCAACGCCGGTGCGGTCTGGTCGTTGACGTACGCGGTGATGTCCTCGGCGCCGTCGTTGTCGAGCACCTGCTGGAGATCGGTGAAGTACGTGTAGAAGACGTCCGGCTGCGACTTGGCCTTGAGCATCGCGGTGAAGCGGGGCGGCTCGAGGCAGGGGTCGGTCTGCTTTCCCTGGATGGTGACGTTCGGGTACTTCTTGTTGAACTCCTTGACGTCCTCCTGCCACTGCTTGAGCTCGGCCTTCTTCGTGGCCGGCGGCATGCAGTCGATGGTCAGGGTGACCTTCGTCTTCGGGTCGAGCGGGGCGCCGGCGTCCGCCGCGGCGGGGCGGTCGCCGCCCGAGTCGTCGCTGCTGGAGGACGTCCCGCAGGCCGCCAGCGTGGCGAGCGCGGATATCGCCGCCGCGGTCGCGAGCGCGGGGCGGATCCCCCGGCGGGGGGCGGTGTGGGTTCTGGTGTGTCTGGTACGGCGGAACCCGGAGCTGATCATCGTTGGTCCCCTTCGGGTATGCGCTGCGCGTTGGGCGCGGGGTGGTCGATGGGGTGGCGCGGCACACTCAACCACTCGCGACAGGTGAACGCAATATCTAGCGCACACATCGCAAAATCGTGACGGGCCAATGGATGTTGGCGACTGATGACTGTCGCGGCTCACCTCCGGCATCCTGGTGCCGCATGAGCCCCCGTTACGCCGCCATCCGTGACCTGTCCGCCCTCGACGCGCCGCCGCGCGCGGCCGTCGTCATCGACGTGCTGCGCGCCTTCACCGTCGCCCCCTGGCTCCTCGCCCGGGGTGCGAGCCGGGTCGTACTCGCCGAGTCACTGGAGGAGGCGCTCGCGCTGAAGGAGGCGCACCCGGGATGGCTCGCGCTGAAGGACGGTGCGCCGGCGCCCGGGTTCGACGCCGTCAACTCACCCGGGATGATCCGCGGCATGGACCTGACCGGGCGGACGGTGATCCAGAAGACGACCTACGGAACGGTCGGCGCGACGGCCGTCGCGGACGCGCCGCTGCTGCTGTGCGCGAGCTTCGCCGTCGCGGAGGCCACCGCCCGGGCGCTGCGGGGCGTGCCGGAGCGGGACGTCACGTTCGTGGTCACGGGCGAGGACGGCACGGCTGAGGAGGATCTCGCCTGCGCGCAGTACATCGCCCGGCGGGCCGCCGACGGCGACGCCCCCGGCGACCCGGCCCCGTTCCTGGACCGCGCACGGCGCTCGAAGCACGCCGCGCACCTCGCCGAGGGCGTACGGCTCGGCCACCGGGGCATCCACGCCGACGACGTGGCGCTGTGCCTGGAGGCGGACCGGTTCCCCTTCGCCCTGCGGGCCGTACGGGAGGACGGCCTGCTGACGCTGCGGCGGGCGGACGGAACCGGCGGCGGGGTCAGCCCCGCCACGTCCCGGTAGAACTCAGTCCCGCCACACCCCGGTAGAGCTCAGCCCCGCCACGCCCCGGTAGAACTCAGCCCCGCCACACCCCGGTAGAGCCCCGTACGACCAGCTCGGGCTCGAAGAGCAGCTCGTCCGCCGCCACCTCCGACCCCTCGATCTGGGCCGCCAGCAGTTCCACCGCCGCCCGCCCCATCGCCTCGATGGGCTGGCGGACGGTGGTCAGCGGGGGCGCGGTGCAGTTCATGAACGCCGAGTCGTCGTAGCCGACGACGGACACGTCGCCCGGGACGTCGAGCCCCGCGCGGCGGGCGGCGCGCACCACGCCCAGCGCCAGCGGGTCGCTGGCGCAGATGAAGCCGGTGACGCCGGACGTCAGCAGCCGGGCCGCCGCCGCCTGGCCGCTCTCCAGTGAGTACTGGGCGCGGGCGACGTACTCCTCGGGCAGGCTGAGCCCCGAGGCGGCGGCCTCCTTGCGCGCGGCGTCCAGCTTGCGGAGGGAGGGCATGTGGTCCGCGGGGCCCAGCACCAGCCCGATCCGCTCGTGGCCGAGGGAGGCCAGATGCCGCCACGCCTGCTCGACGGCCACCACGTCGTCGCAGGCGACCGTCGGGAAGCCGAGGTCGGCGATGGCGGCGTTGATCAGTACGACGGGGATCCGCCGGTCCGCGAGGCGCTCGTAGTGGTCGTGCACCGCGTCCGACTGCGCGTACAGGCCGCCGGCGAAGACGACGCCGGAGACCTGCTGCTGCAGGAGCAGCTCGACGTAGTCCGCCTCGGAGACGCCGCTCTTGGTCTGGGTGCACAGCACGGGGGTCAGCCCCCGCTGGGCGAGGGCGCCGCCGATCACCTCGCCGAACGCGGGGAAGATCGGGTTCTGCAGCTCGGGCAGGACCAGGCCGACGAGGCGGGCGCGCTCGCCGCGCAGCTGGGTGGGCCGCTCGTAACCGAGGACGTCGAGCGCGGAGAGGACCGCCTGTCTGGTCGACTCGGACACCCCCGGTTTCCCGTTCAGCACCCGGCTGACGGTGGCCTCGGAGACCCCTACCTTCTTGGCGACCTCTGCAAGTCGACGTGTCATGGAACGCAAGCCTAGCGCAAGAAGCGCAAGTTGTTTGCGTAAAGGGAGGACGGCTTCGGACCGTGCGGCGCGGGTGGTTCCGGGACGGGGTTAGGCTCACCTATGTGAGCACGTGCGCGACCGCTTCCAGTGAGCTGGGCGAACCGCTGGCCGGAACGGCTGCCACCGCCCGGACCTGGCTGCTGCTGGAGCAGGCCGGCCCCTGGGGCAGCGAGGCCCTGCTGGAGAGCCACCTCGACCCCGCACTCGGTCGCGCCCTGAAGGCGGCGACCGAGGGCACCGGCGTGCGCGTGGCGCTGATCCGCCGCCCCGGCCGGCATGCCGACTTCCACCAGCCCGCCCGCCGCAGGCTGTACGTCGCGCACACCGCCCCCGGCCGCGCCTGGGTCCGCCACGGCACCACCGCAGACCCGCGCGAGCTGCTCGGCCTGGACTTGGCGGCGCTCGGCGCCGGTGCGGAGCCCGGCCACCTCGACGCGTACGACGCGGATCCGCTCGCCCTGGTGTGCACCAACGGCAAGCGCGACCGCTGCTGCGCCCTGCTGGGCCGCCCGCTGGCGGCGGCGCTGCACGCCTCCGGCGGCACCAACACGTGGGAGATCACCCATATCGGCGGCCACCGCTTCTCCCCCACCCTGCTGCTGCTCCCCCACGGCTACGCGTACGGGCGCGTGTCCGCGCACGACGTCAAGGAGATCACCGAGGCCGCGTACGACGGGAGGGTGGTTCTCGACGGCTGCCGCGGCCGCTCCACCTGGGAGCGCCCGGCGCAGTCCGCGGAGCTGGCGGTACGGGCGCACGCGCGCGTGTACGGGCCGGACGAGCTGACCGTCGTACGGACGGAGGGCGCCGACCCGCACTGGACGGTCACCGTCGCGCACCGCGACGGACGGGCCTGGGCGGTCGACGTCAGCGCCGAGCCGGGGCCGGAGCCGTCACCGGCCAGCTGCGGGGCCGCGGCGCTCCCCCAGCTGCGGCTGGTCGCCGGGGAGCCGCGGGTGCTGGACGCGGCGCTGTGCGGCGCGCCGGGGCCCGTGTGAGGGTCGTGCGGCTGGGCCTCCCGCGCCGCGTCTCCTCGCAGATCCTCGCGCTGCAGCTGGCGCTCACCGCCGGGGTGACGCTGCTGGCCGCCGCGCTGTTCCTCGCCCCGCTCAGCGACGAACTCGACGACCAGGCGATGCGCCGGGCGCTGACCATCGCGCAGAGCACGGCGGCGGAGCCCGGCATCGCACAGCACCTGCTCACCTCCCGCCCGACGCCCGACGGGCCCGTGCAGCGGGACGCCGAGCGGATCCGCACGGCGACCGGCGCGGACTTCGTCGTCGTCATGGACGAGCGCGGCATCCGCTACTCCCACGCCAACCCCGCACGCATCGGCCGGCGGGTCTCCACCGACCCGAGCGAGGCGCTGTCCGGCCGCGAGGTCATGGGGATCGACCAGGGCACGCTGGGGCGGACGGCGCGCGGCAAGGTGCCGCTGTACGACGCCGAGGGGAACATCATCGGCGCGGTGTCGGTCGGCATCGCCTACGACAGCGTCCAGGACCGCCTCGTCGGCTCCGTTCCCGTCATCCTTTCGTACGCCGGAGGGGCGCTCGCCGTGGGCGCGGTGGCGGCGTACGCCGTGTCGCGCCGGCTGCAGCGGCGTACCCGCGATCTGGCGTTCTCCGATATCGCCGCCCTTCTCGACGAGCGGGAGGCGATGCTGCACTCCATCCGCGAGGGCGTGGTGGCGCTCGACGGCTCGGGCCGGATCCGGCTGGTCAACGACGAGGCGGTGCGGTTGCTGGGCCTCGGGGCGGAGCACACCGGACGGCGGCTGGACGAGGTGCTGCCCGCCGGGCGGACCGCCGACGTCCTGTCCGGCCGGGTGGACGGCGACGACCTGTTCGCGGTGAGCGGCGGCCGGGTACTCGTCGTCAACCGGATGACGACCTCCGACGGCGGCGCCGTGGCCACCCTCCGCGACCGCACGGAGCTGGAGCGCCTCGGCCGCGAACTGGACTCCACCCACGGCCTCATCGACGCCCTGCGCGCCCAGGACCACGAACACGCGAACCGGATGCACACCCTGCTGGGCCTGCTGGAGCTCGGCATGACGGACGAGGCGCTGAGTTACGTGTCGGAGGCCGTCGGCGGCCACCGCGAGACGGCCGAACAGGTCACCGCCCGTATCCGCGATCCGCTGCTCGCCGCCCTGCTCGTCGGCAAGGCGACGGTCGCCGCGGAGCGCGGGGTGGACCTGCGCGTGGAGGGCGGACTGCCGGACGCCGTCGTCGACCCGCGGGGGCTGGTCACCGTCGTCGGCAACCTCATCGACAACGCGCTGGACGCGGCCGTGGGCTCCCCCGCCGCGGCGGTCCGGGTGTCGCTCACGACGGACGGCTCGGCGGTCGTCGTCCGCGTCGCGGACTCGGGGGCGGGCGTCCCGGAGGACCGGCGCGAGCTGGTGTTCTCCGAGGGCTGGACCACCAAGCCGCTGCCCGCGCACGGCAAGCGGGGGCTCGGCCTGGCGCTGGTACGGCGGCTCGCCGAGCGCCAGGGCGGCACGGCGGCGGCCGGCGAGGGGCCGCTGGGCGGGGCGGAGTTCACGGTGGTGCTGCCGGACGCGGTGGGCCGGGGGGCGGGGGTTCCCGAGGCCCGGACCGGCGAGCCCGGGTCCGCGGTGAGCGGTGCTCCCGGGCCGCCGTGACGGGCGAGCCCGGGTCCGCCGTGAGCGGCGACCCGGGTGTCAGTGCCGGGCGATAGCCTCCCGTTCATGCCGGCAGTCCCTGTCCCTTTCCCCGACCTCCCGCCCGCCGACGTGGCCACCCGGATCGCCCTCGTGGACCGGGCCCTGACCCTGCCCTTCCCCGACGGCGACGACCACCAGGGCGTCCGGTGGAGCGGCCCCGGCCACCATCTGCTGACGCTGCACCGGACGCGGGACTTCTGGGAGCCGGACGGCCCCGACGACCGCGAGCTGGCGGAGGAGGAGATCGAGGAGGTCCGTGCGGCTGTCACCGCGGCCGTCACGGACCGCTGGGGGCTGCCCGTCGACGTCGATCTGTTCCCGTATCTGGGCTGCGACTGGGACCTCCAGCCGCCCGAGCACGTACCGGAGCCGGTCGCCCAGCTGTGCAACCAGGCCGGCTCCATGCGGCTCTGGCAGCCGCCCGGTACGGACCGCTGGCTCGGGCTGGCCGTCGGCCAGGCGGACACCGAGTTCCCGCTCGAACTCCTGGCCGCGATAGGCGGGCCGGACTCGCTGCCGCAGCGCAGGACGGCGAAGGACTGGCCGCCGCGGGAGTGGTAGCGGCCGGTCCGGTCGTACGCCTACACCGCCCCGGCCCCCGTCAGGGACCGCACCTCCGTCTCCGCGTGCCGCACCGGATCCGCCGGCCGCGGAGACGTCACCGTGCCCAGCCAGCCGAAGAGGAAGCCGAGCGGGATCGAGACCAGGCCCGGGTTCTCCAGGGGGAAGAGATGGAAGTCCACCGACGTGAGAATCGCGTCGTCGCCGCCCGACACCACCGGGGAGAACAACACCAGCAGCAGCGCCGGGACGAGCCCGCCGTACACCGACCAGACCGCGCCGCGCTCCGTGAAGCGGCGCCAGAACAGCGAGTACAGCAGCACCGGCAGGTTGGCGGAGGCGGCGACCGCGAACGCCAGGCCCACCAGGAACGCGACGTTCTGGTCGCGGGCCAGCAGCGCCAGCGCGATCGCCAGCGCCCCGATGCCGACCGCCGCCGCCCGGGCCACCTGCACCTCGCTGTACCGGGCCTTGGCGTGGCGGCGGCGCAGCGACGCGTACAGATCGTGGGCGACGGACGCCGAGGAGGCCAGGGTGATCCCGGCGACGACGGCGAGGATCGTGGCGAAGGCAACGGCGGCGACGATCGCGAACAGGACCGTGCCGCCGGCCGAGCCCTCCCCGCCGCCGAGCTCCAGGGACAGCTGCGGCAGCGCGGTGTTGCCGGCGGGGCTCTCCTTGCGGACCGCGTCGGAGCCGAGTACCGCGGCCGCGCCGAAGCCGAGCACGATCGACATCAGATAGAAGCCGCCGATCAGCCCGATCGCCCAGATCACCGAACGGCGCGCGGACTTGGCGGTCGGCACGGTGTAGAAGCGCGACAGGATGTGCGGCAGCCCGGCCGTGCCCAGCACCAGGGCGAGGCCCAGGCTGATGAAGTCCAGCTGCGACACCAGGTCGCCGCCGTACCGCAGGCCCGGGGAGAGGAAGTCGCCGCCGTGGCCGCTGCGTTCGGCGGCGGTGTTCAGCAGCTCGTTGAGGTTGCCGTGGAAGCGGATCAGGACGAGCACGGTGAGTGCGATCGCGCCGCCCATCAGCAGCACGGCCTTCACGATCTGGATCCACGTCGTGGCGCGCATCCCGCCGAACACGACGTAGACCACCATCAGCCCGCCCACACCGATCATCGCCCAGGCCCGCTGCCCCTCCCCCGACGCGCCGAGCAGCAGGGCGACCAGGCTGCCCGCGCCGACCATCTGGGCCACGAGGTAGAGCACGGAGACCGTGACGGACGAGGCCCCCGCCGCCACCCGCACCCGGCGCTCGCGCATCCGGGCGGCCACGACGTCGGCGAGGGTGAAGCGGCCGCAGTTGCGCACCAGTTCCGCCACCAGCAGCAGGACGACCAGCCAGGCGACCAGGAAGCCGACCGAGTAGAGCATGCCGTCGTAGCCGTACAGGGCGATCAGCCCGGAGATGCCGAGGAACGAGGCGGCGGACATGTAGTCGCCGGAGATGGCGAAACCGTTCTCCATGGGGGAGAACAGCCGCCCGCCGGCATAGAACTCCTCCGCGGATCCGTGCCGGCCACGGCTCGCCCAGCTGGTGATCAGCAGGGTCAGCACGACGAACGCGCTGAACAGCAGCAGCGCCAGGGTCTGATGTTCCACGTTCTTCACAGGTTCTTCTTCACAGGTTGGAATCCCGCCGGGTCTGCATGGTCACGTCCCACCGCAGGTCCAGCGCCGCCTGGTCCCGGCGCAGCCGGGCATGGCGGGCGTAGGCCCAGGTCAGCAGGAAGGTGGTGGCGAACTGGCCGAGCCCCGCCAGCATCGCGACGTTGACCGCCCCGGCCACCGGGCGGGCCATCAGGCCCGGGGCGGCGGTCGCCGCGATCACGTAGGCCAGGTACCAGCCGAGGAAGGCGAGGGCCGCCGGTACCACGAACCTGCGGTACTGGGCGCGCACCGCCCGGAACTCGGGGCTCTGCTGGACGGCCAGATACACCTCGCCCACATCGTCGGGCGCCGCCCGCGGCGGCGGTGGGGCCTCGTCCCACGCCGGCTCGAAGCGGGTACCGTCCCAGCCGGTGGAGAGGGCGTCGTACCAGGGGTCTTCGAGTGAGGCCGGGGCGGGCCCGGACTCGGGCCCGTCGTGCTTGTCCACCGGACTCTCCTCGGCGTAGGGGCTTGGGTGGCCGCGATCCGCCCAGAATGGTGCGCGGTGTTCGGAACCGGGCCGCACAATCCCGGACCTTCACACAATCAGGTGACGCGCCCTGGTAATCCCGGCGAATCCCGGTCAGGATGCTCTGCCGTGCCGGGCCCGGGGGCGAAGGGGCTCGCCCCGGCTCGGAACCCCGCGGCCGACCTGGGGAAATCCCCGCGGCCGATCCAGGAGAATCCCCGCGGCCGACCAGGGAAAATCCCCGCGACCGCGCTCCCTCCGGCTGCATAGGATCGGCCCCCATGCCCTCCGCCGCTGCCGCCTCCGCCGATCCGGCCTCCGCCGAACCCGCCTCCCCCGCAGCGCCCTTGCTGCGCGACCCGCGCTTCCTGCGGCTGGCCTGCGCCCGCACGATCTCCCTGCTCGGCAACTCCTTCTCCCGCGTCGCCCTCGCCTTCGCCGTCCTGGAGCTGCCCGGGGCGACGCCGGGGCGGCTCTCGCTCGTCCTCGCCTGCCAGGCGGTGCCCGTCGTGCTCTTCATCCTGATCGGCGGCGTGATCGCCGACCGGATGTCCCGGTCACGGGTGATGGTCCTCGCCGAGCTGGGCGGCGGCGTCGCGTACGCGGGGCTGGCGGCGATGGTGCTCAGCGGGCACGCGCCGCTGTGGGGGCTGTGCGCGCTGGCGGCCCTCGCCGGCAGCGCCAGCACGCTGTTCTACCCCGCCGCCGAGGGCGTGCTGCCGCTGATCGTCGACGACGCGCGGCTGCAGCGCGCCAACGGGCTGCTGCGGATGGGCATGAACAGCGCCACGGTCCTCGGCCTCGCCCTCTCCGGCATCACCGTCGCCCTGCTCGGCGCCGGCTGGGCCCTCGCCGTCAACGCCGGCACGTACCTCGTGAGCGCCGTACTGATCGCCGGGCTGCGGCTCGCCGCTCCGGTGCGCGGCAGGTCCACGGCCCTGAGGGAGCTGGCGCACGGCTGGCGGGAGTTCGCCTCCCGACAGTGGCTGTGGGCGGTCGTCATCCAGTTCACGTTCGTCGTGGCGGCCATCAACGCCCAGGCCGGCGTCCTCGGACCGCTGATGGCCGAGGCGGAGCTGGGCGGCGCCCGCGCCTGGTCCGTCCTCGTCACCGCGCAGGCCGTCGGCATGGTCGCGGGCGCCGGGCTGGCGGCGCGCGTCAGGGTCGGGCGCCCGATCCTGGTCGCCGTGCTCGCGACGTTCGCCTTCGCCGTGCCGCCGCTGCTGCTCGGCCTGCGCGCGCCGCTGTGGGCCGTCGCCGCCGCGATGTTCTGCGCGGGCGTCGCGCTCGACGTGTTCGGGGTGCTGTGGGGGACGACGCTGCAGCGGGAGGTCCCGGAGGAGGTGCTCTCACGCGTCACCTCGTACGACGTACTGGGCTCCGTCGCACTGGCCCCGCTGGGCCTCTTCGTCGCCGGCCCGGTCGCCGCCGCGGCCGGCACCGGGCCGGCGCTGCTGGGCTGCGCCGCGCTCATCGTGCTGGCCGGGGCGGGGGCGCTGCTGTCGCCGGAGGTACGGCAGTTGCGGACGCGACCGGCAGGCGCGGCGGGACCGGACGGGGGCGCCCCCGGGAAGGCCTGACGTCCAGCCGCCGTCAGGCAGGGGCGCGGCCCCCGGAACCCTCACCCCACCCGCAGGCAGCGGCGCAGTTCGTCCTCGGACGCGTTGCCGCCGGAGCACATCAGCACCACGCGGCGGCCCGCGAAGCGCTCCGGATACGTCCGCAGCGCGGCCAGCGCCGCCGCCCCGGCGGACTCCGTCATCACGTGGGCGTCCGCGAGCAGTTCGGCCTGCGCGGCGGTGATCGCGTCGTCGGAGACGAGCACGAAGTCGTGCAGCCCTTCACGCATCACGGCCTGGGTGAGCTCGAAGCCGCTCCCGGTGGCGAGACCGGCGGCACGCGTGCGGTTGGGCCGCTCGACGATCCCGCCCGCACGCCAGGACTCGTACGCCGCCGGGGCGGCGTCCGACTGCACGGCGACGATCCGGCAGCCCGGGGCGACCGCGGCCGCGACGAGGCACGCGGCGGCGGCGCCGCTGCCGCCGCCCACGGGCACGATCACCGTGTCGGTGTCCGGTGCCTGCTCGAAGACCTCCAGATACGCCGTGGCCACCCCGGCCACGAGCGCCGGCTCGTTGGCGGCGCTGACCAGGAGCATGCCGCGCTCCGCGGCGAGCTTCTCGGCGTACGGCCGGGCCTGGTCGAAGGTCTCGCCGTACTCGACCAGCTCCGCGCCCAGCGCCCGTACGGCCCGCGCCTTGCCCGGGTCGGGGCGCTCGGGCATCACGATGACGCACGGGGCGCCGTGCCGCGCGGCGGCGTAGGCGAGGGACTGGGCGTGGTTGCCGGTCGAGTAGCCGACGATGCCGCGCGCCCGTTCGGCGTCGCTCATCCCGGCGAGCAGAGTGAGCCCGCCGCGGACCTTGAAGGCGCCGGTGGGCTGGGTGTTCTCGAGCTTGAGCCGCAACGCGGCGGCCGGTCCCGGATCGAGCACCGGGTACGACCACAGGGGTGTGGGCGGCAGCAGCCGGGCGAGGGTGCGCCGGGCGTGCAGGACGTCGGTGAAGCTCGGAGGTCGCATGGGGACAGGCTGGCAGCGGGAGCATTCATAGGTCCAATGCCAATCTCCGCTGGAAGCATCGACGGAATCTATGCTTTACGCCGAACATCAGGCCGGCGCGTTCGCCGGCGCTCCACGCCGACGCGTCCCGCGACGAAAGGCCCTCCCGCCCATGGACCTGACCAAGCTCCGCGTCCTCGCCGCCGTCGCCCGCGAGGGATCGGTCACGGCCGCCGCGGACGCCCTCGGCTACGCCCAGCCCTCGGTCAGCCACCATCTGGCCCGGCTGGAGGAGGAGACCGGCGTCCCGCTCGTCCAGCGCGCGGGCCGGGGCATCCGGCTCACCGAGGCGGGGCGGCTGCTCGCGGAACGGGCCGAGGAGATCCTGGGCCGGGTCACGTCGGCGCGCGCCGAACTGGCGGCGCTGGCGGGGCTGCAGACCGGCCGGGTGCGGCTCGCGGCCTTCCCCACGGCGCTCGCCCTGCTCGTACCGCCCGCGGCGGCCCTGCTGCGCCGCACCCACCCCGGCGTCGAACTGGCCCTCACCCAGGCGGAACCCCCGGAGGCGCTGGCCGCGCTGCGGCGCGGGGAGGTGGACGTGGCGGTGACGTTCGACCACCACGACCGCCCGCAGCCGGGCCTGCTGCACGTCACGATGACCCCGCTGCTGACGGAACCGATCTACCTGGTCACGCCGCGCGGTGAGACCGGGGAGCCCAAGGAGCAGACCCCGGACCTCTCGGCGTACGCCACCACCCGCTGGATCACCGGCTGCGAACGCTGCCGCGCCCACCTGCTGGCCTCGTGCGCCCGCGCGGGCTTCACCCCGTCGATCGGCTTCGAAACGGACGACTACGTGGCGGTCCAGGCCCTGGTGGCGGCAGGCATGGGCGTCAGCACCCTCCCCGGCCTGGCCCTGAAGGCCCACCGCGACCCCGCGGTCCGCATCCACCGCCTCCCGGACGACCATCGCTACGTCTCCACCGCCGTGTACGGCAAGCCCCCGGCTCCCGCCCCGGTCCAGGCGCTCCTGGACGCGGTGCGGAAGGTGGCGGGCTTGCCGCAGCGGTGGCCGAGGTGAGGGACCTCCGCCCCGGTCAGGCGTCGATACGCGCGCGGTCGAGTGTCGAGGCCGAGTTGGTGATGAACTCCTTGCGCGGGGCCACCTCGTTGCCCATCAGCAGGTTGAAGGCTTCCTCCGCGGCCTCCAGATCGCCGATGTTGATGCGGCGCAGCGTGCGGTAGCGGGGGTCCATCGTGGTCTCCGCCAGCTGGTCGGCGTCCATCTCGCCCAGACCCTTGTAGCGCTGGATGGAGTCCTTGTAGCGGGTGCCCTTGCGCTGCAGTTCGAGGAGCGTCGTACGCAGCTCGTTGTCCGAGTACGTGTAGATGTACTTGTCCTGCCCCTTCTTCGGCTGGATCAGCTCGATCCGGTGCAGCGGCGGCACCGCGGAGAAGACCCGCCCCTCCTCGACCATCGGCCGCATGTAGCGCTGGAAGAGCGTCAGCAGCAGACACCTGATGTGAGCGCCGTCAACATCGGCGTCCGCAAGGAAGATCACCTTCCCGTACCGCGCCTGCTCGATCTCGAAGGTCCGTCCGGACCCCGCTCCTATCACCTGGATGATCGCGCTGCACTCGGCGTTCTTCAGCATGTCCGAGACGGACGCCTTCTGGACGTTGAGGATCTTGCCGCGGATCGGCAGCAGGGCCTGGAACTCCGAGTTGCGGGCCAGCTTCGCCGTGCCGAGGGCCGAGTCGCCCTCGACGATGAAGAGTTCCGTGCGGTCCACGTCCTCGCTGCGGCAGTCGGCGAGCTTCGCGGGGAGGGAGGAGGATTCCAGGGCCGTCTTGCGGCGCTGGGCGTCCTTGTGCTGGCGGGCCGCGATGCGGGTGCGGGCGGCGGCGACGGCCTTCTCCAGTACGGCGCGGGCCTGGGCCTTGGCGTCGCGCTTGGTGGAGGTGAGGAAGGTCTTCAGCTCCTTGGCGATGACCGCCGCGACGATGCGGTTCGCCGCGGAGGTGCCGAGGACCTCCTTGGTCTGGCCCTCGAACTGGGGCTCCGCGAGGCGGACCGTGACGACGGCGGTGAGGCCCTCGAGGGCGTCGTCCTTGACGATGTCGTCCTCGGCCACGCGCAGCAGCTTCTGGGCGCGGAGCTGTTCGTTGAGGGTCTTGGTCAGTGAGCGTTCGAAGCCGGTGACGTGGGTGCCGCCCTTGGGGGTGGCGATGATGTTCACGAAGGAGCGCAGGGTGGTGTCGTAGCCCGTGCCCCAGCGCAGGGCGATGTCGACCTCGAGCTCGCGGGTGACCTCGGTGGGGGTCATGTGGCCCTGGTCGTCGAGTACGGGGACGGTCTCCTTGAAGGTGCCCGTGCCGGTGATGCGCTGGACGTCGCACAGCGGCTTGTCGGGGGCGAGGAACTCGCAGAACTCGCTGATACCGCCGTCGAAGCGGAAGGTCTCGACGAGCGGCTTGCCGTCGGCCAGGCTGTCGGAGCGCTCGTCGCGGACGACGATCGTGAGACCCGGGACGAGGAAGGCCGTCTGGCGGGCGCGGGCGTGCAGGTCCTCGAGGGAGAGCTTGGCGTCCTTGAGGAAGATCTGCCGGTCGGCCCAGTAGCGGATGCGGGTGCCCGTACGGGTCTTGGGGATGCGCTTGCCCTTGGTGAGGCCGGAGGCGGCCGCGAAGGGGGCGTCGGCGCCGGTGCCGGTGAAGGCGCCGGGGACGCCGCGGCGGAAGCTGATGGCGTGGGTGGCGCTGGAGCGGTCGACCTCGACGTCGAGCCGGGCGGACAGCGCGTTGACGACGGAGGCGCCGACGCCGTGCAGTCCGCCGGAGGCGGCGTAGGAGCCGCCGCCGAACTTGCCGCCGGCGTGCAGCTTGGTCATGACGACCTCGACGCCGGACAGGCCCGTCTTGGGCTCCTTGTCGATGGGGATGCCGCGGCCGTTGTCGCGGACCTCGACGGAGCCGTCGTCGTGGAGGAGGACCTCGATGTGGTCGCAGTGCCCGCCGAGGGCCTCGTCGACGGCGTTGTCGATGATCTCCCAGAGACAGTGCATGAGGCCGCGGCTGTCCGTGGAGCCGATGTACATGCCGGGGCGCTTGCGGACGGCCTCGAGGCCCTCGAGGACGAGCAGGTGCCGCGCGGTGTAGTTGGAGCCGTCCCGGTCCTGGCCGGTGGCTCCGGCGAGCAGGGACGGCAGGGTCCCGTCGGTGGTGGTCGCTGCGGCGCTCACTCGGTTCGCTCCTCGCTGAATTCTGAACTTGGTGTCGGGTCGAAGGCTGTTCGCCCGCTGAGAGGGTACCGAGGCCCTAGGACAGCCGGTGTGCAGCCATCGTGGTGTGGCTCGATGGTACTCCCGGTTCGGCCGTGTGTTCGATAATTCGAAGGAGTGATACGCCCCGGGGACCGGTCGATGAGTTCAGCATCACGTTCCCAACGAGGCATGAACCATTTAGGCTCCGGGCACGTCCTTCTGGACGGCCGGGTGCCACCGGAACACCCGGGTGAAGCACGATCGGGCACGACCCTGTGTGAGGCCTCGCACAGACCCGTACAACTCCTGAAGACCGAAGCGAAGCGCCCAAAGAGGATCTGACCTGCAATACGGCACATTCGCCGCCACCGGTCCGCATCTGTCCGCTGCCAGCGAAATCCGGCAGTCGAAGCCGCGAGCGGGAACGTTTTCGGCCTGGTTGGATGTTGACCCTGGTACGACAGCTCGTCGAGCTAGAGAAGAGGCGACGTGACTACTGTTCTGACACCCGCGACCCCGCTGACGGCCACTGATCGGTGTGACCGCTGCGGCGCCCAGGCGTACCTGCGCGTCGTCCTGATGAGTGGCGGAGAGCTGCTCTTCTGCGCTCACCACGGTCGCAAGTTCGAGCCGGAACTGAAGAAGATCGCTGCGGAGATACAGGACGAGACGGAGCGGCTGAACGCCACCCCGGCCTCCGCGTCCGACGCCGAGCGTTAGGCCTCGTAAGCGACGAGCACCGTGGGCCAGGCCCGCATCGTGTTGACGTGGACGGCCGCCCCCTGAGCCTTCAGGTACCCGTCATCAGGGAGGTGATGGCGCCGGCGAGCGCGCGGCCGCCGTCGGAGTCGTACGCGTGGCCGGTCGCCATGAGGAGGGCGCCGAGG